>JANOPP010000409.1:0-45519 GCA_031421915.1 Myxococcales bacterium
TCTACACGTTCGGGCCCAAGTTCCGCGCCTAGAACTCGAACACGCGGCGGCACCTCGCGGAGTTCTGGATGATCGAGCCAGAGATCGCGTTCGCGGATCTCGCCGCCGACGCGCAGCTCGACGAGGATTTTCTCAAGTACATCTTCCGCGCGCTGCTCGACGAGCGGAAGGACGACATGGCGTTCTTCGAGAAGTTCGTCGACAAGGACTGCATCACGCGGCTGTCCAAGATGATCGAGACCAAGTTCGCGCGCCTCGACTACACCGACGCGATCAAGGAGCTCGAGAAGTCGGGCGTGAAGTTCGAGTTCCCGGTGACGTGGGGCATCGACCTCCAGACCGAGCACGAGAAGTTCTTGACCGAGAAGGTGATCGGCGGTCCGGTCGCGGTCATCAACTACCCGAAGGACATCAAGGCGTTCTACATGCGCCAGAACGACGACGGCAAGACCGTCGCCGCGATGGACGTGCTCGCACCGGGCATCGGCGAGATCATCGGTGGCAGCCAGCGCGAGGAGCGGCTGGAGGTTCTCGATCGGCGCATCGAGGAGATGGGCCTGCACGCGAAGGACTACTGGTGGTATCGCGACCTCCGCCGCTACGGCACCGTGCCGCACGCGGGGTTCGGCCTCGGGTTCGAGCGAGCGATCATCTACGCGACGGGCATCGAGAACATCCGCGACGTGATCCCGTTCCCGCGCGCACCCCGCCAGGCAGACTTCTGAACATGGCCGAGTGGGTCCTCGCAGCGGAGCGTGCGTACGTCGCGTCGGCGACCGGCGGCAGCGTGCCGATCGGTGGCACCAAGGACCGGCTGCCCCGCGCGCGTGCGGCTCTCGGCGCGATCGCGTCGCGCTACCTCGCCGTTGGCACCCCGCGTAGCCTCGGCCTCGTGGTCGACGCGACGAGCTGTGATGACGCCGCGCTGTCGCTGTTCGCGCATCGCACGTGGTTCCAGCCGACCGACCTCCGCTGTGCGGGCGTCGGTGCCGACGAGCTTGCACGTGCGATCGCGGGCCGCGTGACCAGCTTCGAGGAAGCGATCGCGTGCGACATCGTCTGCATCCACGCACCGATCGTCCTCGACCCGGCGCAGCTGCGGCGCGGGACGCACGTCAATGTCCTGGTCGCAGGGACGTTCGCGGACGAGCTCGCAAAGGTCGCGACGATCACGCACGAGACACCGGGTCTCGCCGAGCTCGCTGCCGGCCTGGTCGATGGACGCCAGCTCGACGAGTTGACGGTGTTCCTGATCGGCGACGCAGAGATCGCGCTCGCCGCCGTCGGCGCATGAACCTGCCGGCCTTCCGTTCCGACCGCGCCAAGCCCGTGATCTGAGGCCTCCTTCCGCCCGGACCGTAAACCCCTGGGTGCCGGCTGCAACCAAGCCAGTCCATCCGGCGGTATGCTCGCCGCGGGGATGTCGATCGCCGAGGGTCTACGCGTCGGGCGCTACGAGGTGCTCCGCAAGCTCGGCCAGGGCGGGTTCGGGGTCCTGTACGTCGCGCGCGACCTCGAGCTCGACCGCGAGGTGGCGCTCAAGTTCCTGCGCCCCGAGCACCTGACCCGCCCGCAGCTCGTGCAGCGGTTCCTCCAGGAAGCGAGGTCCGCCGCCAAGATCGATCACGCCGGCATCGTCACCGTGTTCGAGTGCGGTCAGGTCGCCGACACCAACACGCGCGCGGACGGCACCGTCTACATCGCGATGGAGCTGCTCAAGGGCGAGAGCCTCGGGGCGCGGCTCAAGCGCGAGCGCCGGCTCGCTCCCGCGCTCGCGATCGGGCTCTGTCGCCAGGTCACCGCGGCACTCGGCGCGGCGCATCGGGCCGGGATCGTCCACCGCGACCTCAAGCCCGACAACATCTTCCTCGTCCCAGATCCCGCCGTGCGCGGCGGCGAGCGCGTGAAGATCCTCGACTTCGGGATCGCGAAGCTCGCCGATGGTCAGCTCTCCGGCAATGTCCGTACGCACTCCGCGATGGTGCTCGGCACGCCGATGTACATGTCGCCCGAGCAGTGCAAGTCGAGCGCGAAGGTCGATCACCGCAGCGACATCTACGCGACCGGCTGCATCCTGTTCGAGCTGCTCACGGGTCAGACGCCGTATGACGGCGACGCCGGCGAGCTGATCGCGAAGCACCAGCTCGCTGCCGTGCCCGCGCCGCGCGCAGTCCTGCCGGAGCTCTCGCAGGGCCTCGACATGCTGCTCACGCAGATGCTCGCGAAGTCCCCCGATGATCGGCCAGGCTCGATGGAGCTCGTCGACGACGCGCTCGCCGCATGCGAGGGCACTGCGTCGAAGATCGCGACGCCTGCCCCGCTCCGGCCGGATCGCGATTCGATGCCGACCGCGACGACGATGTTCCAGGGCGAGCACACGCATGCCGAGGCGCGGAAGCCGCCGCCGTGGAAGCTGATCGGCGGCGCTGCCGGCGTGATCGTCCTCGGGATCGTCCTCGGCATCGCGGCGACGCGCAGTGGCGATGATGCGCAGGACCCACCTGCGAAGGTCGCCACGGTGGTGGACACGACCCCGAGCGGAAGCGGCAGCGATGTCGTCGTCGCGCCGCTCCCACCGCCGCCGACACAGCCGACCGTGAGCGCGCCACCAGCTGGCGACGACCTCTTCCTCGAATGCTCGAAGCTCGCGGTCGAACGATACTGGACGGGACTCCTGACCTGCAGCGAGCGCCTTGCCTCCGTCGATCCCGCCAAGGCTGCAGAGCTGAGGGCCAAGGCCGTGATGGAGACCAAGGCAGAGTCGGCAGCGCGCAACGTCGAGGATGCGCTGCAGGCTCGCAACTACGACGACGCGCTCGAGCAGCTCGCGAAGATCCCAGAGGACTCGGTCTACAAGCGCGATACGGCCACGCGCGTCAGCGAGGTGATGGAAGCGGTCGAGAACGCAAAGTCCGCCGGTGGTGGCAAGAGTGCGGCCGTTCCGCCGCAAGCTGCCCCGCCTGACTGCGACGCCGATGCGCTGCGGCAGAAGGGCGATGACCACCTGCAGACCGGTATGGATGCGGCAGCGCTCGCCGCGTTCGAGGCGTCGATGCGGTGTCGTCCCAACCCCGCGCTGTATCGCCGCGCGTTTCTCGCGGCGTGCCGCTCGAACAACGCGGCCAAGGCGAACGTCTACTACCCGAAGCTCCCTTCGAAAGACGCGGCGGCACTGTCGCAGATGTGCGCTCGCGTTGGCATCAAGCTCGACCCGCACACGCCCGATCCATATCCGGCGAAGCCCGACTGCGATGCAGACGCACTCCGGCAGAAGGGTGACGATCACCTCCAGAGCGGCATGGACGCCGCGGCGCTCGCCGCGTTCGAAGCCTCGATGCGCTGCCGCCCCGACCCGACGCTGTATCGCCGTGCGTTCCTCGCCGCCTGCCGCTCGAAGAACGCCGCGAAGGCGAAGGCATACTTTCCGAAGCTGCCCGCGAAGGACGCGACCCCGCTGGCGCAGATGTGCATCCGCAACGGGATCCAGGTCCCGTAGCTACCAGACCGACTGCGTCGACTGGATGAACGCGTACGGATAGCCGAGGTCGAACGCCGAGGCCTGGTCGAGCATCTGGAGGTGGTTGGCCGACAGCTCGAGATCCGCGGCGCCCAGGTTCGCGTCGAGCTGCTCGATGGTGCGGGCGCCAAAGATCACCGACGTGACCTGGGGCTTGGACAGCAGCCACGCGAGGCTGACCGCCGACGGCGTCGAGTTGATCTCGGTCGCGACGGCGCGCACCGCGTCGAGGATCTGCCAGTTGCGGGGCAGATCGTAGCGTGCGAACCGCTCCTCCTTCTCGCCGAGGCGCGTGCCGCTCTGCGGCGGCTTGCCCTTCTCGAACTTGCCGCTGAGGAAGCCTCCGGCGAGCGGTGACCACGGCAGGATGCCGAGGCCCTCCTCCCGACACAGGGGGACGTGCTCGCGCTCCAGATCGCGGACGAGCAGGCTGTACTGCGCCTGCAGCGTGACGTAGCTCGCGAGGTGGTTTGTCTTGGCGAGCCACTGGCTGTTCATCAACCGGTACGCCGCGTAGTTCGAGCAGCCGATGTAGAGGACCTTGCCCGCGCGGACGAGGTCATCGAGTGCGCGCAGCGTCTCCTCCTCGGGGACGGTGATGTCCTGCATATGGATCTGGTAGAGGTCGATACGATCCGTCTTGAGCCGGCGCAGCGAGTCCTCGCAACACTTGACGATCCGGTAGCGCGACGCACCGCTGCGATTCGGGCCGTCGCCCATCGTGAAGCGGAACTTCGTCGCGAGGACGATCTTGTCGCGCGTCTTCTGCTTCTCGAACCAGTTGCCGAGCACGCGCTCGGACAGGCCGTCCTGCCCGTAGACGTCGGCGGTGTCGACGAAGTTGATGCCCTTGTCGAGCGCGCGATCGAGCACGGCATGGGCGGTCTCCTCGTCGGAGCCCACCTTGTGCATGAACGACTTCTCGTCGGCTTCGCCGAACGTCATCGCGCCGAGGCACAGGTTCGAGACCTTGACGCCGGCGGATCCGAGGTTCCGGTATTTCATCCCCGGAACCTAGCGCAGATCGACTGCTACAGCTCGACGCCGAAACCGACGTAGCCGCTGACGAGGTGCAGATCCTCGGCGTAGTCGCCGTTCGGAACGTCGTTCCCGAGCAGGATCTTGTCCGCCATCTCGGCATCCGCATTCCGCAGCGGGTTCTCCGTGACGACAATGCGGTACGCGAGCGTTGCGCTGACAAAGAACCGGTCGAGGATCGGGATCTCGATTCCGAGCCCGGCGCGGCCAGAACCGCCATAGACGGACTTCGCCGTGCTCATCGACCAGTCGCCGGAGCTCGCGACCACGCCTCCGATCGAGGCGGCCACGAACGGCCGCACCGGTCCGATCTTCGAGAACCGGAACCGATAGCCAAGCTCGACCGAGTGGATCGTTGTCGAACCGAAGTCCCCCGTGAGGCAGTCGGCCGAGCACATCTGCTCGTTCGCCATCGACGACAGCTCGTAGGCGAGCTGGATCCCGATGAGGCTCGCCTCGAGTCGCACGCCCTTGCTCGGGCCATGCTCGTAGTTCCAGCCCTTGTACTCGATGTACTGGTTGGCGGCGCTCGCGCCGGAACCCGAGATCTCGAAGGCGATCTTGTGACCGACGACGAGCCACCGTCGTCAACGATCGTCGTGCCGACCGCGCTACCGGCGGTGGGCGTCGTATCCATGAACGTCGGCGCCGGCTTGGCAGGCTCGGCGGGAACCGCCGGCGTCACCGGCGGTGCGGGCGTTCCCTCGGCGGGCGAGACCGGCGCTGCCGGAACCGGCGGGGTCGTCGGCGGCTCGGGCGCACCGCCTGCCGGCGGGAGCGTCGGCTGTGCCTCGGCGAGGGCGAGCGAGGCGCTCGATCAATATTTTTGTCAGGTTTGTCGGGTAGCTGGCCACGATTCGGCCACCCCCCGAAGGAACCCTTTTCGCCGCCCACGGTTCGCGGTATCTCGACGGGGATGTCGTCGGTCGCCGATGCCTCCGCGCGCAGCTGGCGCCGGATCTATTTCAATCTCTTGACGATCCCGTTCTGGGGCGTCCACATCCTGGCAATCGTCGGGATCGCGATCACCGGGTTCTCGTGGGCCGGCGTCCTGCTCGCGCTCGCGCTCTACGTGCCGCGGATGTTCTTCGTCACCGGCGGGTATCACCGCTACTTCTCGCACCGCAGCTTCAAGACGTCGCGGTGGTTCCAGTTCGTGCTCGCGCTCGGTGCCACGTTCACCGCCGAGAAGGGACCGCTGTGGTGGGCCGCGCATCACCGCATTCACCACAAGCTCTCGGATCACCCGGGCGACATTCACTCCGTCGTGCAGTCCGGGTTCTGGTGGTCGCACATGGGCTGGATCCTGTCGCGCGATCTCGAGGACACCGACCTGTCCCGGATCAAGGACTTCGCCAAGTACCCCGAGCTGCGCTGGCTCAACACGTACTGGATGATCCCGGCCGTGGCCGCGGGCGTGATCACCTTCCTGATCGGCGGCTTCTTCGCGCTGGTGTGGGGCTTCGCTCTGGCGCAGCTGCTCTGCTGGCACGGCACGTTCACGATCAACTCGCTCTCGCACCTGTGGGGCGCGCGCCGCTACGCGACCGAGGATGACTCGCGCAACAACCCGGTGCTCGCCATCGTCACGATGGGCGAGGGCTGGCACAACAACCACCACCACTACCAGGTGTCCGCACGTCAGGGATTCTTCTGGTGGGAGTGGGATCCGACGTACTACGCGCTCCGGGCGCTCGCGGTGTTCGGCATCGTGTGGGACCTCCATGGGGTCCCCGAGCACGTCCGCGCTGACCAGGTCGCCCCTGCCCCCGCCGACGAGACCGCCCCCGACGTGTCCGACGCGCTCGACGTGGCATAGTCCTTCCGTGCGCTTCCCGCCGGCCAACATGCAGCTGCGACGCGCGCAGCTCGTGCTCGCGCTGGCCGTGCTCGTCCCGACGGTGCTGATGATCGGCATCGGCATCCTGCTCCTCGTGCTTCACAGCACGACGACAACGGTGGTCGCAGGCATCCTCGTGCTCGCGCTCTGCCTCGCGGGGATCACCGGCTTCATCCTGGTGTCGATCTTCGTCGGCAAGGGCGCCTCGATGGTCCGCGTGCAGAACGACTTCCTGTCGAGCGTCTCGCACGAGCTGCGAACGCCGCTGACCTCGATCCGCTTGCTCATGGAGTCGCTCGCGACCGGTAAGCTCTCGGAGACCGAGACGACGCAGGTGCTGTCGCTGCTCGGGCGCGAGACCGACCGCCTCGACAAGCTGGTCAGCCGCGTCCTCGAGCTCTCGAAGCTCGAGTCGACCCACATCTACGCGCGCGAGCAGATCGAGATCGGCTCGCTGGTCGAACAGTCGATCGCGGCGTTCGATGCCGCGACACTGACCCGCCCCACCCAGATCGCGACGACGGTCGAGCCTGGGCTAATGATCACGGGCGACCGATCGACGCTGATCAGTGCGCTCGTCAACCTCCTGACGAACGCGTGGAAGTACACGGGGGACGACAAGCAGATCGAGCTCGATGCGCGGGCGAACGGCGGCTGGGTCGAGATCGCGGTGCACGACAACGGTGTCGGCATCGATCGAGGAGACCAACCAGCGATCTTCGAACAGTTCAACCGGGGTCGCGCCGCGATGAAGAGTGGCGTCCCCGGCGTCGGACTCGGGCTCGCGTTCGTCCGCACCATCGTCAACAACCACAAGGGCAAGATCGCGTTCTCGTCGCGCCCCGGCGATACGACGTTCCGGATCCGGCTCAAGCGGCGGCGCGACGCCGTGAGCGCACCCGAGATTTCGGGCTCGCTGCCGCCCGGCGAGGTCGCGCGGTCATGACGGGACGCCTGCTGATCGTCGAGGACGATGAAGCGATCGCGACCGGGCTCGCGCTCAATCTCAAGCTGGCGGGCTACACGACCTCGATCGCGCGCGACGGCGACGATGCGCTCAGCCAGATCGATGCCGAGGACTTCGCGCTCGTACTGCTCGACATCAACCTCCCGAAGAAGAACGGCCTCGAAGTCCTGGCAGCCCTCCGCACGAGCGACAACCTCGTCCCCGTGATCGTGCTGTCCGCACGCGATGGCGAGTTCGACAAGGTCGCGGCGCTGCGCCTCGGTGCCGACGACTACGTGACCAAGCCGTTCGCACTCGCCGAGCTCCTCGCGCGGATCGAGGCCCTGCTCCGCCGCGTCTCCCAGCTCGCGCCGCCGGCGCCGCCCGTCGAGATCCCGGTCGGTGACAACCTGTCGTTCGCGGACGTGGCGATCGATCTGGGCCAGCGCCTCGTCACTCGCGCAGGTCAGGACGTCAAGCTGACGCACCTCGAGTTCGAGCTGCTCGTGTTCCTCACCCGACACCCGAGCCAGGTGTTCTCGCGCAATCAGCTGTTCCACCTCGTCTGGGGACAGTCCGCCGGCTCCGTCCGTACCGTCGACAACTTCGTCGGTCAGCTGCGCAAGCGGTTCGAGATGAACCCCGAGCTGCCGCGGCACTTCATCACCGTGCGCGGCTCGGGCTATCGCTTCGATCCCTAGGGCATGACGACCTCGGCCGGTGCGACGGCGAGCTGGTCGCGTTGCTTGCCGCCGAGGATCGTCACCGCGCCTCCCGGTACGTAGCTCATCACCGCGACGCGAGACGCCGTGATGAACCGCGGCTCCTTGCTGCCGGCGAACCATACGAAGCCGAGATCCCAGTCGACACGCTCGACGGTGCCGAAACCCCACAGTCCGAATGCCTCCACCGGATCACCCGGGATCGCCTTCGGGTGCGCGGCGGCGAGCGCGCCCGCGACCAGGTTGCCCCGCGTCGCGGGCACCGTGCGGTACGCGGTGAACGGGTCGCGGTTGATGTGCGCCTTCGCGTAGTGCGGAGAGCTCGCGCCCTCGGGCGTGAACGCGATGACGTGCGCGTCCTTCACCGGCGACAGGTCGCCCTCATGGATCCACATCCACGCGATCGGCGGGAGGCAATGATCGCGCATCGCCGTGCACTGGATCTGCTGGGTGCGCACCTGCCAGCGCTTACCGAACTCGACGTGGTCATCGAACGTCACCGGCTTGTCGCCGCTGACGCCGATCCATGGATCGACGGGAATCTCGGAGATCGGCATCACGATCGGCTCGGGCTCCACCTTGTTGTTGGCCTCCGGCCCCGACGTCCGGACCTCGGCCTCCGACGACGGCGTCGTCGACGAGCCGGTCTGCACCGGCAGGATCGTGCAGCCCGTGCTGGCGAGCATGCCGAGAAGCATCGCGCGCGCCATCACTTCACCTCCACACCGGTGACCACCGTGGGAACGGTCTTGCCCGGGGGGTACGCGACGGACACGAAGTCATCGCTGACCGACACGGTCATGCCGGGCTTGAGCCCGGTGGCGTAGCGCGCGCCCACCTTGAGCGGAGGCGATGGCGGGACCTCGATCGTCTCGGTGATCTCCTTGTCGCAGACGTAGTAGTAGTGGATGGTCCCGTCCAGGATCTGGCTGATCCGGTTCGTGTAGTGGCCCTTCACGCAGCGCTGCTGCGTGATCTTCTTCTTTGCGAACGTGATCGTCGCCTGGTCCTTCGCGGTGTCGATCTTGACCGACTCGATCGCACCCTGGCCGGTGACTCCGGTGTTGCCGGTGCCGCGGATCCAGTCGCGATGAACCTTGGGATGATCGATCGTGGCATTGCGATCATCGAGCTCGAGGCCCGCCGTCAGGATCGCCGTCTGACCCGCGGTGCGCGGCCCGCGGAACCCGGGCCACCGGACGAGCCCGTAGCCCACGAGACCGATCAATTCGTCGTCCTTGCCCTCGAGGGTCGCGCACTCGTTGAGTGCGAGCGCCACGAGGTAGCTGTTGGGCTCGGAGGCGAGCTTCGCCACCAGCTGCGTCGCGAACTCGTTCCCCGGGAGACCCTGGATCGTCGCGAGCTCCTTCGCCGGAATCGCGCCAACCACGGTCTTCCATGCGTCCCAGGTCTTGTCGATGCAGCCCTTGCTCGCCGCGCGGGATCCGGTCACGCGCGCAGCGTCGAGTGAATCCGCGAGCGCGATCCACCGCGCATCGGTCTTCGACCACTGCACGTGCGCAGCCGCCGCGAGCGTCCACATCTTCTCGTAGGCGGGCTCCTTCTCGCGCACCGCCTTGGTCTCGGCGAGGTGCTTCGGCACCTTCTGGGAGAGGGTCTCGTACGCCACGATCCGCGCAGTCATCCGGTCGGTAGCGCTGTGCGTGGTGTCGGAGCGGATCTCGGCGGCGAGCTTCGCCATGTCGAGCGCTGCGATGTCACTCGCGCACATGGCCCAGCGCACGGGCGCGTCGTTCGCTTCGAGACAGTTGACGACGTAGCCGAGTCGACCGAGCTGCGTGAGCTTCGTGCCGAACGCGTCCGCGAGATAGGCCGCGTCCACGTCACCGGTGTCCGCCGACATCAGGCTGCCGTACTGATCGATCGGCGAGTACGCGCTCCAGGCGGCCTGGCGATCGCGAACCGCGATCCTGGGATTCCCCTTCATGTGACGCTGCTGATGCGCGTACTCCGAGACGTCGGCCCAGTCCGCCTCGGTCAGGCCGAGACGCCTGGACCAGACCGCGCGCGTCGCCTCGATCTGCTTGGCCATGCTCGCGACATCGGCCTCGGGGTAGCAGCTCGCCGCCACCAGACCATCGAGCGCACGGTCGGCGTCGGCCTCCGTGAACAGCGACTTGAGGTCGTAGCTCGGCTTCTCGTCGCCGCCTTTGCACCACGCTGGCGCGGCTTCTGCCGTGGCCGTGTGGGCGACCAGCGCGCACATCGAACCGAGGATGATGATTGCTTGCATGAGCGGCCATCCCGCAAGCGGCGTACCGCGCGCGAGTCGGCGCGTTTCGGGCAGTTGGCGCCCTGGAGACCGCACTGCGTACACAGAATGCGTACGCAATCCTGGTCGGCCGCGCCCATGACATCCATGTCCGAGCCGGGTGGCAAGCGGTGACCAGAAGTTGCGCAACATCGCGAATCCGCGTGACGGTCCGGTGGCACGACCAATGCTCTACTTCACATCCATGAAGCCTATCTTTCTCTCCTCGCTCCTCCTTGCAGTACCCCTGATCGGCTGCACGGGTGGCGAACGCGCCAACTCCGGCGAGTGCCCTGCCGGCGAGGTCTGCTCGCCCGAGACGCCTCGCGGCCTCCATTTCATCGGTAACGCGATCGCGGACCAGGTCCTCGGTACGCTGTTCGGACCCGCGGCGACCGCCGTCGGCGGCACGCAGGAGATCGCGCTCGAATGGGACCGCGGTGACGGCGTGCTCGTCGCCTTCACCCTCCCCTACATGGCGGACGACGACGCCGCAAACGGTGTCGAGGTCGCGAGCACCAGTGGCTCGGTCGTCACCGTGCGCGGCGTCGGGAGCCGCAAGAACTACCTCCGCATCGTCGAGCCGCAGTTCGACGAGCTCTATGACCGCTACGAGCTGACGGGCGCAGCGATCGAGTCGATCTCGCTCATCGGTACCGACCTCGAGACGCTGCCGCCCGGCAACCCCGAGATCGTGTGGGCGACCGGCGAGCAAGAGATCGCGGTCGCGCTCCACGGTGAGGTCCAGAACGGCAGCTCGCCGCGCCTCGAGCGCCTCGTCGACACGTCGATGCAGCTCTCGATGGCCGCCACCGAGCGCCGCGCGTGGGACGTGCTCCGCATGCCGAACGCGCAGGTGGGCAGCTACGCGCTGACGGTCACCGCGGGCGACAAGCCGGCCGCGACGCTCAACGTCGACATCGTCGCCGGGGCAGATTCGATGGTCCTGCTCGGCAGCGCGTCGCCGACCGTCCCCGCGAACTCGAGCTCCTCGGTGTGCTTCGCCGCGATGAGCGGTCAGCGCTACGTCTACGGCCTGACCTGGACGTTCGTCGTCGGCGGCGCGACGGTGGTCCATGACGGGAACGATCTCAATCGCAACTGCGTGAGCGTCCACGCGACGGGGATGACGTCGGGCATGATTGCCGTGATGGCGAGCGCCGGCGGCCGCACGGCCAGTGTCAATGTCGCCGTGGGACAGATGGCGCGCTCGACCGAGATCGTCGCCGAGCCCGTGTTCGGTGGCCTCCTCCGGACGCAGTCAACCGCCGGCGTCCGCGCATCGTCGGCGGAGTGAGCTACGCTCGGCCCATGGCCGAGACGATCTTCTCGAAGATCCTGCGCGGAGAGATTCCGTGCCACCGCGTCTACGAGGACGACCACGTCCTCGCGTTCCTCGACATCAACCCGATCTCCCGCGGTCACACGCTGGTGATTCCCAAGGAAGCGGCAGAGTCACTCGACGCGCTGTCGGACGACGCCGCCGCTGCCGTCGGGCGGGTGCTGCCGCGGATCGCCCGCGCGGTGCTCGCCGCGACCGGGACGCAGCACTGGAATCTGCTCCAGAACAACGGCTCGCCCGCGCACCAGGCCGTGTTTCACGTCCACTTCCACATCATCCCGAAGCACGACGATGGTAGCGGCCTCGGGATCGGCTGGAAGCAGGGCAAGGCCGACGACGCTGCTGCGCTCGCGAAGGCGATCGTCGCGAAGCTATGAGGTACCTCGTTGTCCTGGCGGCACTGCTCGCCGCACCCGGCTGCCTGATGACGCGCTACCTGGCGCAAGCAGGTGCCGGTCAGCTCGAGCTGATGGCAAAGGCGCGGCCGATCGACGAGGTCGTGAGCGATCGGAACACGCCACTACGCACGGCGATGCTGCTCGCCGAGATCCCCGCGATCAAGCAGTACGGCCGCAGCTATGGCCTCAAGATCAAGCGCAACTACAATCACTACTCCGCGCTCGGTCGCCCCGCCGCGGTGTGGTTCGTCGGTGCTGCGGATCCGGTCGCGTTCAAGCCGCGCAAGTGGTGCTTCCCGATCGTCGGCTGCTTCGCCGGCCTCGGCTGGTTCGACGAGGACGACGGAGTCCGCCACAAGCTCGAGCTCGAGGCGATGGGCTACGACGCGATCGTCCGTCCGGCCTCCGCGTACTCGACCGGCGGCTGGTTCCCCGATCCCGTGCTGTCGACGATGCTCGGCGGCGGCGACGACGCGTTCCCCGAGCTGGCAAACGTCATCCTCCACGAGTCCGTCCACGCGACCGTGCTCGTCCCCGATCAGCCGTTCTTCAACGAGAGCCTCGCGTCCTATATCGCCGACACGCTGACCGATCACTGGATCGCGGATCGGTTCGGGCGCGGCTCTCCGGAGGAGCTCGCGTGGACCCTCGGTCAGGCGATGGGCGTCCACCGCACGGCGCGTCTGCTCAGCTCGTACACCGAGCTGAAGCAGCTCTACGAGTCCAAGGTCAGCCGCGACGAGAAGCTGAAACGCAAGGCTCAGATCATCGACGAGCTCGTCGAGGATCTCCGGATGCGGCGGCGCCCGAACAACGCGTCGCTCACCGAGGCGCGCGTCTACACCGGCGGCGCCGCGGCGCTGATCGATGCCCATCGCGCATGTGGTGACCTCCGCAAGATGATCGACGCCGCGAAGGCCCTGACGCGCGCCGACTTCTCGAAGACGTTGCAGGACGACCTCGCCCCGATCGGCAAGCTCCTCGCCAAGCGCTGCCTGGTCCCGAACGTCACGATCCCGAAGTGAGCAACCGGGCCAGACCGGCCGTGTCTCGCTGGGATGCGGACCACCGCCTGCCTGGTCATGCTCGCGCTCGCGGCGTGCAATGACCCCGAGCGCCTCCGTCTCCTCAGCTACAACGTCAACTTCGGGCTCGCGGGCGACATCGCCGGCGTGCGAGCGGTCGGCAACGCCAGGGCCGACATCGTCGTGCTCCAGGAGACGAACCCGGCCTGGGAGCGCGCACTGATCGGAACACTCGGCCGGCGCTACCCGCATGTCCGGTTCGCGGATCCCGACGGGATGCCCGCCGGTGGCCTCGGCGTGATGTCGAAGTTCCCGATCCGGGAGGTCCACACGCTGCCGAGTGACGGCGGCTTCTTCGTCGCGTGGCGGGTCGTCATCGACACGAACCTCGGGAGGATCCAGGTCCTCAACGTCCACCTGCGACCGCCGACCACCGACGACGGCAACTACGTCGTCGGCCTGTTCTCGACCCGCGACGCCCGACTGCGCGAGCTGACCCAGCACATGTCTCGCCTCGACCCTGGCCTCCCGACCGTGATCGCGGGCGACTTCAACGAGCAGAGCGACGGCCTCGCACTTCAATATGCAGCGAACCGCGGCTACACCGACGCGATCGCCAGGCACGCAGGTAGTGCGCGCACCTGGCGCTGGCGACTACCGGCGGGGATGACGATCGAGTACCAGCTCGACCACATCCTCCATGACAAGCGCCTGACCTCCGTCGCGGCGACGATCACCGAGACCGGTCGCTCGGATCACTTCCCGATCTCCGTCGATCTCGTCGCGCCATGATCACTGCGCGCGCGTACAGCCATCGGAAGGAAAGTGGCGTCGCGTTCGCGCGACACTCAACATTGTTTTTGATGAGGGTCTTTGCCGTTGTCGTTGTCGCATTGAGCCTCCTCTCCACGGCGGCGCTTGCCGACGGCAAGGCGAAGAAGAAGCGGGTCGCGATGACATCGTCGGCGAAGCCGTCCGAGGTAAAGAAGGTGCGCGACCGTTCGATCGGCGCGCCGTGGTCGGGTCGCCTGCAGGCGCCCGCGCGCCTCGAGGAGGGCAAGCGCTATCACCTGCGTCGCCCGTGGCGAACGTACGGCACCCGCACGACCGTCGAACTGGTGCGGCAGGCGGTGCTCGACACCTTGCAGGACTTCCCGAAGGCGCACGACCTCGCGATCGGTGACCTCTCGCAGGAGTCCGGCGGTTGGATCTCCGAGCATGCGTCGCACCAGTCGGGCCGCGACATCGACATCGGCCTGTTCTACAAGAAGCAGCCGAAGGGCTACCCGGCGGCGTTCATCGCGGCGACCAAGGCCACGCTCGACGCACCCGCGACGTTCCGGTTGATCTCCAAGCTTGCTGCGACGCGCAACGAGGATGGCGGCGTGCAGTTCATCTTCGTCGATCAGCGGTTGCAGAACGTGATGCTCGCGTGGGCCGAGAAGGCCGGCGTCAGCGAGAAGCGGATCGCGAACGCCGTCGCGGTGATGCGCCACATCCCTCACCACAACGACCACCTCCACGTTCGCTTCAAGTGCCGCGAGCGCGACAGTAGCTGTCGCTAAGGGATCACGAACGGAACTTGCGCCAGGCGTCGGTCGCCTTCGCGACGACCCCATCGCCGTAGAGCTGCTTGATCATCCCGCGCAGCTTGGTCGCCATGTCCTTGGGCTGGTTGAAGCTCATCATGTTCATCGGGATCGACATCAGCTGCTCGGCGGTCGACTTCACCCGCGTGAACTCGCGGATGCCTTCGTCGCCGTGAATGCGGCCAAAGCCGGAGTCACCGATGCCGCCGAACGGCAGGCTCGGGATGCCCGAGAACGCCATCACCGAGTTGATCGCGGTCATGCCGGCGCGCAGCCGACCTGCGATCGCGCGGATCGTGCTCTTGCCGCCGAACACCGACGAGCCGAGGCCGTAGGTCGTGTCGTTCGCCAGGCGCACGGCCTCGTCGAGCGAGGCGACGCGCTGGATCGGGATCACCGGGCCGAACGTCTCGTCACTCATCACCTTCATCCGGTGATCGACATTGGTCAGCACCGTCGGCTGGATGTAGTTGCCGCTGATCGCGTCGGGGCCGCCGGTGTGGACCTTCGCGCCCTTCGCGATCGCGTCGTCGAGATGATCCTTGACGATCGTGACCTGCGCGGCGCTCGTCATCGCGCCGAGGTGACCATCGTCACCGCCGATCTTGAGCGCGCGCACGTTCTTCACGACCTCGTCGACGAACCGGTCGTGGACGGCGTCGGCGACGTAGACGCGCTCGACGGAGATGCACGCCTGGCCCGCGTTGGTCAGCGCGCCATAGACGCACGCCTCGGCCGCCTTCTCGACGTCGGCGTCGTCGGCGACGATCATCGGGTCCTTGCCGCCGAGCTCGAGGAGCACGGGCGTGAGCCGCTCGGCCGCCGCCATCATCACGCGCTTGCCGGTCGCTGCAGAGCCGGTGAACGCGACCTTGTCGACGGCGGACTTCGCGAGCGCTGCGCCCGTCGCACCCGCGCCGGTGACGACCTGGAGAAGATCCGGAAGTGCGAACGTCTTGGCCGCGATCTCGGCGAGCTTGACCGCGAGGAGCGGCGTCAGCTCGCTCGGCTTGAACACGACGGCGTTGCCGGCAGCGAGGGCATACGCGATCGAGCCCATCGGCGTGAACAGCGGGTAGTTCCACGGACCGATCACGCCGATCACGCCCAGCGGGTGATAGCTGATCGTCGCGCGGAAGTTCGCGAGGACACCTGACGACACGCGGCGCGGCGCCATCGCATCGGCCGCACGCCCGACCGCATGTGCGAGGTGCGAGAGCGCCATCATCACTTCCGTGTAGGCCTCGAGGAGCGGCTTGCCGTTCTCGCGGTGGATCAGCTCGGCGAGCTCGTCGGCGTTCGCCGCGATCGCCTTGCGGAACGCCGTCAGCTCCTCGCCGCGCGCCTCGAACGAGAGCTGCGACCAGCTCTGCGCGGCGACGCGCGCGCGCGCGACCGCTGCATCGACCTCGGCCGCGGTGTGCACGGGCACGGTGCCGACGACCTCACCGGTCGCGGGGTTGAAGCTCGACAGACGATCGGATGCGCTCGGGGTGCTCGCTGCAGTGGCCATGCGGCGACCATGGCACCGGGGCCGTCGAGCCTCAAGCGTGATCGTCGTCGGGTCGTGCGGCCTGGGCTAGTGGACGACGTTCAGTACAGGATGATCGCAGCGATCGCGCCGGCGGTCCCGAGCACGAGGAAGATCGCGATCAGGATCCAGCCGGTGTTCGACTTGATCTTGTAGTCCGCCATCTCGCTCCCGAGCCGGGTCGCACCGCCACGCGGCTGGTTCTGGAGCTGGTTGCCGACGTTCGTGGTCCAGCCGAGCTTGGGGTCGTCCACCAGCGGCTGCGCGCCGACGTTGGAGACCTCGTCCTGCGGATTGATCAGCTGCCCGGTCTGCGGGTTGTGATGGCGCAGAGGCGCCCCGGTCCCGGTCAACGTCATGTTGACGTCGGGCTCATGCTGGTAGGCAGGCTGAGCCTGCTGCGGACCCGATGCATAACCCTGGCGCTGTTGATGATCGGGGTGCACCGGGTTCGTACCCGACTGGTACTGCGCACGTGGCGGTGCCGCCATGCGCGCGCTCTGCCGCGCCTGATGCGTCGAGTCGACCGCCTGCCACGCAGCCGCGTCGGCCTCCTGCTGCTGCTGTTGCGGAGGCAGCGGCGAGGGCATCGGCTGCGTGCGATTCGCACTCGGGTTCGGCGGCATCGGCGAGGTCGGGCTGCTGCGACGCGGGGCGGGCTCGTTCGCAGGGCGCAGGGCCTCGGCGGGCATCTGATGGTTCTCGACGACCGAGGTCTTCTCGTTGTCGAGGTCGGCCTCGGAGTCGCCGCCCTCGATGCTGATCTCGGTCTTCTCCCCCGTCTGCGACGGATGGTGATCGACCCAGGGCTCCTTCTTGTTTCCGAACAGCTGGGTCATGAACCGACCCATCGCCGTGTTCGAGCCCGTGAGCTTGCCGCGCTGCGAGAACGCGTCCAGTGCCTCGATCAGCTCCTGCGCGGTCTGGAACCGTGCCGCCGAATCGTTCGCCATCGCGGTCAGCACGATCGCTTCGAGCTCGCGCGGATATCCCGGCACGGCGACCGACGGCAACACGACGTCGCCAGCGACGATGCGCTTCATCGTCTCGAAGTCATCGTTGCCCTTGAACGCCCGGCGCAGCGTCGTCAGCTCGTAGAGGACGATACCGAGCGCGAAGATGTCGCTGCGGCGATCGATCGGCTTGCCCTTGCACTGCTCGGGCGACATGTACCCGTACTTGCCCTTGATCGTTCCGCCGACGGTCTTGGTCGCACGCTCCTCGGCCTTCGCGATGCCGAAGTCGAGGACCTTCACGCTGCCGTCGTAGCCGACCATGATGTTCGCGGGCGACACGTCGCGGTGGACGATGTTGAGCGGCGCGCCGTTCTTGCCGCGGCGCTCGTGCGCGTGGTGGAGGCCGGCGGCCGCACCGCTGATGATCATCACCGCGAGCTCGAGGGGAATGGTCCAGCCCCGGCGCAGCGTGGTCTCGAGGATCGCCCGGGCGTTCTCGCCGTGGACGTACTCCATCGCCATGAAGTAAGCGCCGTCCGCCTGATCTACCTCGTAGACCTGCGCGACGTTCTGGTGGTTCAAGGTCGCGGCCAGCTTGGCCTCGTCCAGGAACATCGTGACGAACCGCTGATCGCTCGCGCGCTCCCGAAGGATCGTCTTGAGCACCACATGCCGCTCGAACGAGCCGAGGCCCGATTGCCTCGCGAGATAAATTTGCGCCATACCGCCGGTTGCGAGGTGACTTATCACCTCGTACCGGCCGACCCGCGAGGGTGCGCCCGCAGTGGGCTCCGGCGGCGCCACATCAAGAGGATCGGCCCCTTGCCGTGACGTGTCAAGCCACCGCCTCGTCGACAAGCGGACTCATTTCATGGGCATACTGCGTGTTCCGTGAACGCAAACGTTCAGGTCGCACTCTCAGGCGTCATCCCGGCCCTCGTGGCGATGTGGATCATCGACCGTCTCGACCGGAAACGACCGGAGCCGGCGGGCACCCGGCGAATGGTGGCCTTCGTGGGGATGCTCTCGGTGATTCCCGCAATCATCATCGAGACGCAGCTGATCAAGGCCGTCGGGCAGAGCGTCACGCCCCAGTTCACCTATCAGGGCGCCAGCTTCAACGCCTTCGTCGTCGCCGCCGCGGTCGAAGAAGCGTGCAAGATCGGCGTCGTCTACTGGATCGTCTGGCGCAAACCCGAGTTCGACGAGCGGATGGACGGGATCATCTACGCGAGCCGGGCGGGCCTGGGCTTCGCGCTGGTCGAGAACGTCGGCTACCTCCTCCAGCAAGAATCGCTCACTGGTCAGATGTATCTGTGGGTGGCGCGCGCCCTCCTCGCCGTTCCGGGCCACGCAATGTGGACGGGCATGATCGGCTACATGGCCGCCCGCCGCCGATTCGACGGCAAGGGACTCGGCCTGATCGGCGGCTTCCTGCTCGCGGTCGCCTTCCATGGCGCGTACGACGCCGCCGTGTTCATTCAGCAGCCGCTGCGCCTCGAGGGTCACGCAACGCTCGCGAGCTCGATGATCGCGATCCCGATCGCGCTCACCGTGATCGCGTTCTTCGTCGTGCGATCGATGGCGCGCACCGCGCTGCGACTCGACGATGCCGAAGCAGCGAGTGCTGCGGTTCGCGCCGTGCAGCCGCCGATGCAACCGCCGCCGATGGCGCCGCCTACGCCGCCGCCGGCGTACTGATCCGCATCCGCAGGACCATCAAGATCGCGCCGAGTCCGACGATCACGCCGACGATGAACATCCACATCCCCCGATCGATCACCGCGCCGGAGACGCCAGGAAACTGCACGATGAACGCGACGCCGGCGAGCAGCGTCGTCGCGATCGCGACGAGCGTCATCTTCGCTGCGAGGTGAGGCACCCGACGCGCCGCGATCCCCCCGGCGACCCCGAGCAACGAGAGCATCGACAGCACGCCACCGGCCCAGGTCGCCATGCCGACGCGCGTCCAGCGCTCGGTGCCACCGATCCAGCTGAGCCCCGCCTGCTTGCAATCGTTACCGAAGCAATGCGTGGATCCATACGGCCCGATCGAGACGTCGTCGATCGACCACCATCGTCCGCCCCAGACCGACACCGCGAAGGCGAACGCTGCAATGAGGAGAGCTCCGACGGTGATCCAGCGAGACTTCACGGCTGCGCATTCTGTCATTGGCTTACATAAGAGCGAATAGCCAAATGCCTACATTGACCCGGTGGGCCTCCTCGCAAAAAACTGGTCCTCCCTCCGCCGCATGTCCTCCATCCGCGCAGTTGCAGTCCTCGGCCTCCTCGCCGTCGCCCCCGGGTCCACCCTGGCGCGCGCCCGCGTCGAGCCCGTGGTGCAGCCCGACGACCTGGTGACGCCTGCGCTGATCGTCGCCCGGCTCGCGAGTGCGTTCGACATCGAGCTCGTCCCGCAGGGTCTCGTCGACCGGATGATCCGCTGGCGGCTCGGCATGCGGGATCTCTTCCACGGTGCCTCGGAGACGCTCGCGGGGTTCGCCGCGACGGCCGGGTTCCGGATCCCCGATCTCACCGTGCTCACGGCGCAGCCGGTTTCGCCGTCGCAGTCGACCTGGGCGACCTCGGGCTTCGGCTGGCGCGAGGATCCGATCGGGCGGCACCCGAAGTTCCACCGCGGTGACGACATTCGCGCGAAGTCCGGCACGCCGGTGTTCTCGGCGGGCGACGGCATCGTGATCTTCGCCGGTCGTCGGGGCGGCTACGGCAACGTCATCTACGTGGATCATGGTGGCGGCGTCGTCACCCGCTACGGCCACCTCCGCCGGATCGAGGCGAAGAAGGACAGCGCGATCACAGCCGGTCAGCGGATCGGCCAGGTCGGCTCGACCGGACGCACGACGGGCCCGCACCTCCACTTCGAGGTGCGCCTCGATGGTCGCGCCGTCGATCCGAGCACCGCGCTGACGGTGGCCGAGCTCGAGCGCGAGAATCCGGCCGCGGGCCAGCTCGCCGCGTTTGCGCTGTCGCCCGAGATGCAGGAGCGCGCGGAGTCGGATCTCGATCCGCCGCGGGACAAGAAGCGCGCGAAGAACGCGGGCTCGCGCCCCGAGCGCACCGGCCGCACGAAACGCGTTCGCCCGGTCTCGTGACACTCGCCCGCGCGGTGCCATAGTACGCCCGCGTGCCTCGCAGTCCGGATGATCTCGCGCGTCGCTACGTCGCCTGGCTGAAGCGAACCACGCTCGCGATCGTACTCGGCCACCTGCTCGCCGTCGTGGCCGGGATCTATCTGATCCTGTTCCACCTCCCGCTGCGGGCGGACTTCTCGTACCTGCTGCCGCAAGACGCGCCGTCGGTGCGAGATCTCCGCAAGCTGGAAGCACGGGTCAAGGCGTCCGATACGATCCTCGTGGTCGTCGACGCAGCGACGCCGCCCGATCGCGCGGCCGTGGTGACCGCGCTCGCCTCCGGCATCCGCGCGCTGCCGAAGGACCTGGTCGAGCATGTCACCACCGATCAAGTCGAGATCCGCGCGTTCCTCGAGACGCATCGCCACCTGCTGGTCCCTCTCGAGGATCTCGTGCGTGCACGCGATGTCCTCTCCCAGCGGATCGATCAGGCCAAGCTCGCTGCAAATCCGCTGTTCATCGATCTCGACGAGGAGAAAGATCCAGCAGCGGAGGCGAAGGCGAAGCAGCAGCTCGAGGAGCTCGACACGAAGCGGAAGAGCGCGCAGGCCCAGCTCGACCGCCTGAGCAACGTCAGCGCCGACGGCACGATCGCGATCCTCCAGGTCAGGCTCCCGTTCCGAGCGACGAACGCGGCGCAGGGCGAGAAGCTGATCGAGAAGCTCGAGCACCTCCGCGCGGGGGTTGTCGCGACCCATCCACGCGTCAAGATCGGCTTCACGGGAAGCGTGATCACGGCGGTCGCAGAGCACCGTGCGATCGCGAAGGGCATGGCGCTGTCGAGCCTGATCACCGGGCTCCTCGTCGCCGCAGTGCTCGCGCTCTACTTCCGCAGCGCGACGCTGCTCGGCCTGTTGATCGGGATGCTGATCGCGTCGACGGTGATGTCGTTCGGCGCCGCGGCGCTGACGGTCGGCCACCTCAACGCCGCGACCGCGTTCCTCGGCGCGATCATCGCCGGCAACGGCGTCAACTATGGCATCCTCTTGATCGCGCGCTTCCTCGAGGAGCGACGCAAGCGCGACATCGACGCGGCACTCGCGATCGCGATCCGCGCGACACTGCGACCGACCGCGATCGCGTCGCTCGGTGCTGCGATCGCCTACGGCTCGCTCGCGGCGACCAGCTTCAAGGGGTTCGCCGACTTCGCGATCATCGGCGCGGTCGGCATGATCATCATGTGGGTCGCGACGTACGTGCTGCTCCCCGCGCTGATCGTGCGCTGGGGCCGACACACGCGGATCTACCAGGGCGATCCCATCGTCGGCAAGACGCTGGTCGCGCTGCTCGGGTTCAAGCGTTCGGGGGTTGTCGTCGCGATCTCGCTCGCGCTCGCGATCGCCTCGACGGTGATCGTCGTGCGCTACATCGCCGCCGATCCGTTCGAGTACGACATCAAGCAGCTCCGCTCCGAGGGCGACGACGCGATCGTCTCGCGGTCGTGGATGGCGATCTCCGACAAGAGCTTCGGGCGCGGCATCACGGGCCGCACCGTGATCGCGGCCGACCGTCTCGAGCAGGTCCCGCTGATCGTCGAGGCGCTGAAGAAGATCAACACGGGCCTCCCTCCGGACAAGCAGACGATCGGCGACATCTGGTCGCTCGACGCGTTCGTCCCCCGCGATCAGGCGAAGAAGCTCGCAGTGCTCGCGGAGATCCGCACACTGCTCGACGGTGCGATCGATGCACTCGAGGAGAAGGAGCGAGCGATCCTGCTCGAGCTGCGCCCGCCTGACGACCTCCACGAGATCACGCTCGCGACGCTGCCCCCGACCCTGCGCGAGCGCTTCACCGAGAAGGACGGTCGCGTCGGCTACTTGATCGAGATCCGGCCGTCGAACCAGCTCGACGAGTGGAACGGCAAGGATCTGATCCGGTTCGCGGACGCGGTGCGCGAGCTGAAGCTCAGCGACGGCGAGAAGGTCACGACATCGGGCTCGAGCGTGATCTTCGCGGACATCGTGCTCTCGATCGAACGCGACGGGCCACTCGTCACCGCGATCGCGTCGATCGGCCTCATCGTGATGGTCGTCTTGCTCGTCGGCTTCAACCGCCGTGCGTTCGCGGTCCTGATCGGCACCGCGGCCGGCACGCTGCTGATGGTCGCGGTGTGTGCACTGCTCGGGATCAAGGTGAACTTCCTCGACTTCGTCGCGCTGCCGATCACGCTCGGCCTCGGCATCGACTACGCGATCAACGTCGCGCATCGGCACGACACCGACGAGGTTCCCGATCCGATCCAGACGTTGCGGACCAGCGGCAGCGCGGTGTTCGTGTGCTCGCTGACCACGATCATCGGCTACGGGTCGCTCCTCGTCAGTGACAACCTCGCGATTCGCGGCTTCGGAACGGCTTCCCTGATCGGCGAGATCGCATGTGTGCTCAGTGCGCTGGTGCTCGTACCAGCGATCCTTGCAGTCGGCCGACGCTGAGCGGCTACGTGCAGGGGCGGCTCAGTCGGGTCGAAACGCGATGCCAACGAACACCGACGACACGTCGAGCCGTACCGAGTCCGCTCCGAGCACGAGCCCGCCGATCGGAGACTTCGACGCCGACATCACGGCGCCGAGCTCGCCGCGGCCGGTTCGAACGAGATCGATCGCCACTTGCACGTTGACACCGACCCGCAGCTCGGTGTCCGACGACGCCGATGCACCGTCGGAGATCGACGTGTCGGCCGCGCGGAGGATATCGAGCCCGAGCCCGGCGCCGAGCGCGAACCGACCGATGTGATACTCGAGCATCGCGTGGGCCTGCGGAAACTGATACCGGGTCTCGGTGTGGTGCGGCGTATTGAACGGGTCGTCGTGGCTCATCCACAACGCGGACCACGCGAGGTGCGCCACGAGGGTCACGTTGGGTGAGACGTACGTCCCGACATCGACGAACATGGCCGGTCCGATTCGACTCGTCGGGGTCATGACTCCGCCCGATGATGTGAGCAGCCCCGCGCTGCCACCGATTCCGACCCGGAGCTCGCGGGTCGGCGGGGCCACGTCCGCGCGCGCAGGCGAGCGCGTGACAACTGTGTACACCGCAAGCTGAGCGGTGACGGCGAGACGGACGGCCCGCATCAGAACTGGACTCCGGCCGCGAACCGCATCGAATGAATCTGCGCGTCGTACTCGAGGGCCGAGCTGGTCAGCATCGCGACGAGCTGGATTGCGTATCGGTCGAGCTTCGGAAACGTGAAGCCCACGTGCAGTTCGGAGATCGTTCCGGAAGACCAGGAGACCGACCCGTCCCAGGTCTCGCGGTTCCGCACGAGGCCAACTCCTATGCCGGCAAACGCGCCTTCGTAGTGAAACTGGATCCGAGGTCCTGCGTCGAAGAAGCGAGCATCGAGGTCGTACGTGGTCATCGGGTCGAACGGATCGATCACCGAATCTTGCATCGAGGAATATGCGACGAACAGACCCGCTGACAGCCACCGATTGAACCGCCAGCCGGCTTCGAGATCGACGAGCGGTCCCGAGCCTTGCGGCGAATCATCATCGGAGATCATCACGGTCGCCTGAATGCCGACCCGCGCAGCCAGTACGAGGTGCCCCCGATCGGGCTCCGCGTCCGCGCGCGAAGCGAAGCCGTAGAGCCCCAGGACAACGATCATCAAGCGCATCCGCACGAGGGCTGCAGGTGGCGGACCACGGCAAGCCACGATCGCTCCACGACATCGCTGTCCTGGTCTGGGCCAGTTGGTGCTCGAGGATCCTGGTCGGCAACACGCTGGTGCAGATCAGTAGCGCTTCGACGCTGGTCCGCAGGCCGAAGCCCCGCTGAAGATCTGTCGGATCGGCGTCAGATTCCTGGCGCCCTCGTCGCATTCTCTCGGACGCCTGATCCCGTCGTCCGATCGTGCGCCCGTGACTCAGCCCACGCGCTTGCCGTCGGGCGACCACCGGTAGTAGCCCTCGCCCGACTTCTTGCCGAGCTTGCCGGCGGCGACCTTGTCGCGCAGCGTCTGCGGCGGCGTGAAGGCCGGACCGATCGCCTGCGCGAGGTACTCGGCGATCCCGAGCCGCACGTCGAGGCCGACGAGATCGGTGAGCTCGAGCGGGCCCATCGGGTGGCCATAGCCGAGCTTCATCGCGGTGTCGATATCGGCCGGCGACGCGACTCCCTGTTCGACCATCCGCATCGCTTCGAGCCCGATCACGAGGCCGAGGCGGCTCGACGCGAAGCCCGGTGCATCGCTGACGGTGATCGGCGTCTTGCCGAACCTCTCGGCCAGGCCGACGGCCGCGGCGACGCTTTCTGGATCCGCGCTCGCGTGGCGCACGATCTCGACGAGCTTCATCACGTGCACGGGGTTGAAGAAGTGCATGCCGACCAGGCGCCCCGGCGCGCGAACGCTCGCCGCGATCTCCGCGATCGGTAGCGACGACGTGTTGGTGGCGAGCAGCGCGTGCGAGGGCGCTGCTTGATCGACGGCACGGAAGATCTCGCGCTTGAGCTCGATCTTCTCGGGCACCGCCTCGATCACGCAGTCCGCTCCGGCACACGCCGCGGCGAGCTCGTCGAACGCGCGGATCCGGCCAAGCGCCGCGTCGCGATCGGCGGCGCTGACCTTGCCGAGCTCGACTCCCTTCGCGAGGTTCTTGCCGATCTTCTCGACCCCTGCGGCAGCGGCGCCTGCGAAGGCGTCGAACAGCTGGACCGTGGCGCCGGCCATGGCGGCGACATGCGCGATGCCGTGGCCCATCGTGCCGGCACCGATCACCGTGATGCTGCGAATGTCAGAGGCGTTCACGCGGCGACCCTACAACAATTGCAGCGCGTGATAACGTGCCCGCAGTGCCCGTCGATGTCGATCGCCTGCAGCGCGACCTCGAAGCGATCGTCGGTCCGCGCCGGATGTCGATGCGGACGATCGACCTCGATACCTACGCGCGCGACATGTGGCCGCGCCTGCTGCTCGCGTATCGCGAGGGCGTGATCGACGTTCCGCGGCCGCACGCCGTGGTGTGGCCCGAGCACGTGCGCGAGGTCGTCTCGGTGGTCAAGCTCGCGCGCGAGCACGGCATCCCGATCGTCCCGTACGGCGGTGGCTCGGGAGTGTGCGGCGGTGCGGTGCCACTGCACGGCGGGATCACCATCGACACCAAGCGCATGCAGCAGCTGCGCTCCGTTCACGGCGACGAGCTGATCTGCGATGTCGAGGCGGGCCTCAACGGCGAACGCTTCGAGCGCGAGCTCGAGCGCCGCGGCTACACGTTCGGGCACTTCCCGTCGTCGATCTACTGCTCGACGGTCGGCGGCTGGCTCGCGACCCGTGCGGCCGGCCAGCTCTCGACCAAGTACGGCAAGGTCGAGGACCGTATCGCGGGACTCACCGTCGTCACCGGGCGGGGCGACGTGATCGAGACCGATGGTCCCAATCGCGCGCTGCGCGGTCCGAACTGGACGCAACTCCTCCTCGGAAGCGAGGGCACGCTCGGCCTGATCACGTCGGCGCGCCTGCGCGTGTCTCCCGCGCCGCAGATGCGAGTCTTCCGCGGCTTCGAGGTCGAGGATGTCGCGACCGGTCTCGCCGCGATCCGCCGCGTGTTGCAGAAAGGCCTCCGCCCCGCGGTCGTCCGCCTCTACGACGAGATGGACACCCTCATGAACTCGTTCGGCCACAAGGAGGAGGAGGCCGCGCACGAGGTCCGCGGTCCTGTCCCGCCGATCGCGACCGGTGCTCTTCCCGCCTGGCCCGGTGGCGCACCGCCGAAGGACGACGGCGTCCTCGAGCGCCTGATGAACTTCGCACGCGGTCGCGGCTCGCGAAAGCTTGCGATGAACGCGGCGCTCGGCAAGTCGAACCTCGTCAACAAGCTGTTCGGGACCGTCGCCGAGAAGATCGCGCGCCGCGGCTGCCGGATGATCATCGGCCTCGAGGGCTCGCGGATCCGCACCGAGGTCGAGGCGGCGCTGACGTTCCACGAGCTCGAGACCGCCGGCTGTCGCGACAAGGGCGAGGATCCGGGCTGGGCGTGGGTCAAGCACCGCTACGCGGTCTCCTACCGGATGTCGCCGATGTTCCGCGACGGCGCATTCGTCGACACGATGGAGGTCGCGTCGAGCTGGGAGCGCCTCGACGATCTCTATCACTCGGTGCGCACCGCGATCGGCCAGCACGCGGTCGTGATGGCGCACTTCTCTCACGCGTACGCCGACGGCTGCTCGATCTACTTCACGTTCGCCGGTACCGCACCAAACGCCGCCTCCGCCGAGCGGCTCTACGACCTGATCTGGCGCGACGGCCTCGAGGCGACGACGCGCGTCGGCGGCACGATCAGCCACCATCACGGCGTCGGCTTGCTCAAGGCGCCGTACATGGCGGGCGAGCATCGCGAGGCGATGGCGATCTTCGAGGCCGCGAAGACGAGCCTCGATCCGGACGGCATCTTCAATCCAGGCAAGATGGGGCTGCGTCCCCGAGGCAAGTACCCGTGAGTCTCGTCGCGGATCTCGTCAACGCGATCGGGCGCGAGCACGTCGAGGAGCTCGACGACGGCAACTGGCGCGTCACGCCCGGCTCTGCCGCCGAGGTCGCCGAGGTGATCCGGCGCGCCGGCACGCACAACGCGGCGATCCACCCCGTCGGCTCCGGTGGTCGACCGCGCCGCCCTGCCCCGCCGCCTGCAACCATCCCGCCCGGCGCCTACACCGATCGCCAGCGCGTGTTCATCGCGACACGTCGCCTCGATCAGGTGATGGAGCTCGACGAGACCTCGCTGCTCGTCCACGCGCAGGCAGGCCTGACCGGGCTCGACCTCGAGCGCATCCTCAGTCCGCGCGGCCTGACGATCGGCGACTACCCGCCCGTCGTGCTGACCTCCTCGCTCGGCGGCATCATCGCGGTGCGCACACCCGGGAAGTCGAGCGCGCGGCACGGCTTCTTCGAGGACGCTGTCGTCGGCGTCTCGGCCGTGCTCGCCGACGGTCGCTCCGTTCACACGCGCGTCGCACCGCGCCGCTCGACAGGTCCCGACCTGTGCCGCGCACTGTGCGGCAGCGAGGGCACGATCGGCTTCATCACGTCCGCCGTCCTGCGGATCCACATCAAGCCCGAGGCGCGCCTCGTCGCAGCCTACGTGTTGCCGTCGATGGATCACGCCGTGTCCGCCGTCTACCTCGCACTGCGCGAGGAAGCCGCACCGTCGGGCCTGCGGATCTACGACACGGAGGAAGCGCGCGAGCACTTCGACGGGCTCTCACTCCCCACGCACCACGTCCTGCTCTGCGCGGGTACCGCCGGCCCCACCGACCTCGCTGCATGCGATCGCGATCTCCTCACGAGTGCCGTGATCGCCGAGGGAGGCAAGCCCACCGACAACGCGCTCGCCGAGCTGTGGTGGCGTCGACTTCACGCGGGAGAGCCGACGCCCGGTCCCTCGCCAAACCTCCAGGTCATGGCGACGCCGTCGAAGCTGCGCCCCGTCTATCGCGCGGTCGTCACCGAGCTCGCGACGCTGGGCGGCTCCGCGCGCGCACACATCTCGCGCTTCGACGCCGACGGCGCCGTCGCGTTCTTCACGCTCATCCACGGCGACGATCGCCCCGAGCCGACGATCATCGCGGCCGCCGAGCGCGCCGCCGAGGCCGCGGGCGGTTGGCTCCTCGGTGCACGCGCGCACAAGCTCGATCCCTATCTGCGCGCGATGCGCGATGCGATCGATCCGCTGCGCATCATGAATCCCGGCACGCTGGCGTAGGAGCTAGCCGACGTTCGAGTCTTGCTTCGACATGTCGGCCACGAGCTTGCGCATGAACAGCTCGATGTTCCGGCGCAGCGCGGGGTCCTCGCACACCGGCAGCGCACGACGCCACGTCTCGACCGCGCGTGCGTGCAGGCCCTGCCGGAAATAGAGGTAGGCGAGGCGAGTCAGCGCCGGGAAGTATTGTGGTTGCAGGTCGACGACGGACTCGTACTCGTCGACAGCCTCGGCCCAGCGCGACGAGCGCTGCAGCATGTTCGCGAGCATGAAGTGCAGCTTCGGGCTGCTTGGATCGGAGACGAGCGCACCACGCAGGCTGGCGATCGCGCCCTCGATGTCGCCGTCGTGATAGCGACGAAGTGCTTCCGCGAGCACGACCTCGTGATTTGCTTGCTCCTCGGTCGAGAGATCGCGGAGCAACCGATGCAGGCGCCGCGGATCGAGAGGTTTCTCGAGGTAGCCATCCGCGCCGTGCTGCTGGAGCACCGCGTCGGAGATCTGGCCGGAGTCGACGACGGACGTCATGACGACGACGCGCGTCCGCAGGAGGCGCCGGCTGCGCTTGATCGCGCGGCACATGCGAAGGCCATCGAGCTCGGGCGTCGCGATGTCCGCGAACACGAGGTCGAACGAGATCTGGCCGAGGAGATCGAGAGCCTGCGCGCCCTGCCCCACCGCCTGACACTCGTACCCGAGGCGTTCGAGCTCGGCGACGAGCTGGATCCGACCTGGCGGATCGGGGTCGACGATCAACGCGCGCGTGCGGCCCGTCCGATTCGCTCCCTCGTCATCGAAGCCGCGATCGAGCTCCTCGGCGATGACCATCGTCTTCTCTTCGACGAGCGCGCTGTCGGCCTCGCTGGTGGTCGTGATCGTGTTGACCTGCCAGTCGCCGGTCAAGGTCGTGCTCGCGATCGAGCTGTCCTCGGAGGGCAGCTCGTCGTCGCGTTCGATCGCGCGCGCCGCTTCTTCCGCGAGCGCGCGCTGCGCGCGGCGATGCTCGTCCTGATCGCCGCCGTCGGGATGCACCACCGCGAGATATGGACCAGGCCGCGTCGACTCCGGGCCCGCCAGGTAGAGCTCGCCGACCTTCCAGCGCTGGAACGCGACGCGGATCGTGCGGGCGAGCGTGATGTCGAGCGCGATCCGTAGCTCGACCTTCTTGCCGCGACCTGCGCCCAGCTCGCGTGCAGGAACGATCGCGTCCTCGGGCCGGGCGGCCGCCACGATCAGCGTGGTGTCGTCCTCGTAGACCACGAGCGCGGAGAAGATCCGCGCCCACTCGAGCGAGACGTACTCGAGGACATCCAGGCGGATCGTCGACTCGTCGAGCACGATGCCGGACCAGCCGGTCTGCGCCGACAGCGCCATCGCGAGCTGGCGCTCGGACGCGTAGCCCAGCGCGTAGAGCTCGGAGGCGACCGGATGGCGGCCACTCTGCCGGGCAAGCGCGTCCGACAGTGCACTGGCGTCGATGACGCCTTGCTGGATGAGCAGCTGCCCGATCGAACCTCGCACCGCTCCCCGAAGCGTATCAAGACCCCGCCAGATCTCACATTTTCTCGTCACTCCAAGTGCTTGAGATCGCAATCGAGACCCGGCTACCCGACCCGCCGCGTCACATTTGGTTGGGCGATCGGCCCTACGCTTGATATCCTTCGCCCGGCGTTGAGGAAACCCGTCCCGCTGGCTCCACACGAGTGAGTCCAGCCTGTGACACGCTGGCGCAGCCGGCTCTTCCTCGCAGAACGCACTTCCGCGAATCAACCAGAGAGAATCACAGACCTTTCTGGAGAGCGTCAGGGTGATGGCACCGGCATTGCTTTACAGCCGAGCTTCACTCGAGCGCCCGATACTAGGAGCACCTACCGCATGAGCAACGACTTCAAGATTGGTGAAAAGGCCGTCTATCCCGCCCACGGCGTTGCCGAGGTCATCGGGATCGAGAAGAAGGAGATCAACACCTCGGTGTGCTCTTTCTACGTCTTGAAGGTCATCGCGACCGGCATGCAGATCCTGGTTCCCAAGGACAAGGCCGATCAGGTCGGACTGCGCCACGTCGCGACCTCGTCGGAGATCGACGAGGTGTTCGACATCCTCCGCGAGAAGGATGTCCACATCGACAAGCAGACCTGGAACCGCCGGTATCGCGGGTTCATGGAGAAGATCAAGACGGGCTCGCTGTTCGATGTCGCCGAGGTCTATCGCGACCTCTACCGCCTGAAGAGCAGCAAGGTCCTGTCGTTCGGCGAGCGCAAGATGCTCGACAATGCCAAGCAGCTCATCGTGAAGGAGCTCGCCGTCGCGAAGAAGTGGGCCGAGGACAAGGTCGAGGCCGAGCTCGAAAAGGCCTGCGCGTAGAAAACTCGTCGCTCTTGGTGTTTTCGGCTCCTCCGTGCTACGGGAACCCGAGATGCAGGTTCACGTAGCCAAGGCAGAGCTCTGGACGTTGCCGGTCGACGCCATCGTCAACCCGGCCAACAGCCTGGGCATCATGGGGGGCGGTATTGGTGGGTCGCTGCGGCGCCAGGGCGGTGACGTGATCCAGCAGGCCGCGATGCAGGCCGCGCCGATCGCCGTCGGAGCCGCGCTCGTGACGACCGCCGGACAGCTGCCGGCGAAGAACGTGATCCACGTGCCGACCATGGAAGAGCCTGGCATGAAGATCGGCGCCGAGAACGTGCGCCGGGCCGCCCGCGCCGCGCTGATCGCCAGCGACCGCAACAACTTCAAGGTCATCGCGATGCCCGGCATCGGGACGGATCTCGGCGAGGTCCCGGTCGACGAAGCCGCTCGCGCGATCGTCGAGGAGATCCGCGCGCACCGGCGCCCGTGCCCCGAGACCATCTATCTCGTCGACACCAACGAATACATGGTCGCGGCGCTCGAAGAGGCACTGCGCAACGCGCAGGCAAATCTCTAGCGGTGTGATGCACGCGATCGAGCGTTCGGCGATGGACGGTTTGTCGCAGGCTGACCGTAGGTAAGAGCGCGATCGCTCTCTAGAAATTCCGGTCCGCGCGCGTTGACCGCTAAACCGCGCGCCATATACTGCGATGGCTTTGCAGCTACAGGCATACATGCCAGCCGGGCTGGCGATCGCATTTGCCCTGGGGTTCTGCGGCCTGTTCACGGCACTCGCCGTGCTGGTCGGCCCGAAGGCCACCAACCCCGACAAGCTCAAGCCGTTCGAGTGCGGTAGCGAGCCGATCGGAACGCCGCGCGGCCGCTACTCGGTGCGCTTCTATCAGGTCGCGATCCTGTTCCTCGTGTTCGATATCGAGGCCGCGTTCATGTACCCGTGGGCAGTCCTCTACACCAAGCTGTCGCGGACGATGGGCCCGATGGGTCCGCAGGTCAGCGTGTTCGGCTTCGCCGAGATGCTGCTGTTCGTCGGGATCCTGGTCGTTGCCCTCGCCTACGTCTGGAGAAAGAAGGCGATCGGATGGGAGTAGAGATCAGCACCACTCGTCTCGAGGACGCCGCAAAGTGGGCGAAGTCGAGCATGCTCGACAAGGCGACCAACTGGGGCCGCAAGTTCTCGTTGTTCAGCTACCCGTTCGTCACCGCGTGCTGCGGCATGGAGTTCATGTCGGTCGCCGGTCCGAAGTACGACCTCGCACGCTTCGGCGCCGAGTTCCCTCGGTTCTCTCCGCGCCAGAGCGATCTGCTCATTGTCGTCGGCACGGTGACCGAAAAGCAGGGTCCCGCGGTCAAGCGCGTCTACGACCAGATGGCCGAACCCAAGTGGGTCATCGCCTTTGGCGTGTGCGCGTCGACGGGCGGCTTCTACCAGAACTATCACACGATGCCCGGCGTCGATCAGGTCATGCCCGTCGACGTCTACATCCCGGGATGCCCGCCGCGTCCCGAGCAGGTACTCGACGCACTGATGATGCTGATGGATCGGATCCAGTCCGGTCGCGGTCACAGCCAGCTCCGCGACAAGCGCGAGCAGCTGATCGCGGCGGGTAACGACGAAGGGTAGTTGCTCCATGGCGCAGAAAGTCCTCGACGCGCTCCAGGCCGCACACGGCGCAGCGGTCGACCGCACAGCTTCTCCTCACGGCGACGAGACCGCGTGGATCAAGCGCGACTCGCTCCTCGCGGTCGCGACCTGGCTCAAGAGCGATCCTGCGATGGCGTTCGATGCGCCGGTGTTCTGCACCTGCATCGACTGGATCGACTGGAAGCCCCTCGGCCTGCCGCCGAGCGCCGCGTGGAATGAAACCAAGCCGCGCTTCACGATCTGCTACCAGCTCCGCTCGACCAAGCACCGCCATCGCCTCCGCCTCGAGATCGAGGTCCCCGAGAGCGATCCGCGCGTGCCGTCGCTGTCCGGCCTGTGGGCAGCGTTCAACTGGCAGGAGCGCGAGACGTTCGACATGTACGGGATCCGCTTCGACGGTCACCCGGACCTGCGCCGGATCTATCTGTACGACGAGTTCGTCGGGTATCCGCTCCGCAAGGACTATCCCAAGGAGAAGCGCCAGCCGCTCGTGCGGCGTGACGACCTCCCGATGAATCCGATCAAGGTCGTCAATCGGGCGCACTCGGGAGACAAGTAGCAATGGCCGATTCACAGACGCTCAAGCAGCTCGTCCTCGGCCGCAAGGACGTACAGGATCTGTCGGATACCGAGCATGATCTGCCGCCAGATCTGATGACGATCAACATGGGCCCGTCGCATCCCGCGATGCACGGCACCGTGCGGATCGTTCTCACCGTCGACGGTGAGCGTGTCGTCAAGAGCGACGTCCAGCCGGGCTACCTGCACCGCTGCTTCGAGAAGGAATCCGAGTACGCGACGTACACGCAGGTCTTCCCGTACACGGACCGGCTGAACTACGTGTCGCCGATGATCAACAACTGCGGCTGGGCGATGGTCGCCGAGAAGCTGATGGGACTGACGTCGTCGATCCCGAAGCGCGCGGAGTACATCCGCGTGATCGTCAGCGAGATGTCGCGGATGACCGACCACCTGACGTGCATCGGCGCATCGGCGATGGAGCTCGGCGCGTTCGGTCCGTTCCTGTTCTTCCTCAAGGCCCGCGAGTGGCTCTACGGGCTGCTCGAGAAGGTCTCCGGCGCCCGGCTCACGCACACGTACGTGCGCGTCGGCGGCGTCTCCTACGACCTCCCGGACAACTTCGCCGAGGACCTCACGCACACGCTCGGCCAGATCGAGAAGGTCATGGTCGAGGTGCAAACGATGCTCAACGGCAACAAGATCTTCCGCGATCGGATGGCTGGCATCGGCGCGCTGTCGCGTGAGGACGCGATCGCCTCGGGTTGCGTCGGTCCGATCGCGCGCGCGTGCGGCGTCGACTACGACGTCCGCAAGGACTACCCGTACGCGATCTACCCCGAGCTCGAGTTTGACGTGCCCGTCGGCACCACCGGCGACTGCCTCGATCGCTACCTCGTGCGGATCGAGGAGATCGTCCAGAGCATCTCGATGCTTCGGCAGTGCCTCAAGCAGATCCCGGACGGCCCGATCATGGTCGATGATCCGCGCTGCACGCTGCCGCCGAAGAAGGACACCTACAACACGATCGAGTCGATGATCCGCCACTTCAAGCACATCGTCGACGGTATCCGCGTGCCGGCCGGCGAGACCTACGCGTTCATCGAGGGTGGGAACGGTGAGCTCGGCTTCTTCGTCGTCGCCGACGGCACGGGCCGTCCCTACAAGGCGTACTGCCGATCACCGTCGTTCGTGCACCTGTCGACCGCGGGTCAGCTGATCCACAACCATCTCATCGCGGACATCGTCCCGATCTTCGGCATGATCAACATGATCGGCGGGGAGTGCGACAAGTGAGCGTTACCGGAGCACCTCCGACTCAACCGCCGACTGCCCCGCCGGCACCGGCTCCCGCCGCGAACACGGTCACGCTGACGATCGACGGCCAGGCCGTCACGGTGCCGAAGGGCACCAACGTCCTCGAGGCCGCCAAGACGCTCGGCATCGACATCAGCGCGTTCTGCTACCACCCGGGCCTCCCGATCGTCGCGCAGTGCCGGCAGTGCCTGGTCTCCGTCGAGAAGAACCCGAAGCTCCAGCCGAGCTGCCAGCAGGTGTGCGGCGACAACATGGTCGTCCACACGGTCGACAAGCAGTCGACGCTCGCGCGGAAGCAGCAGCTCGAGTTCACGCTGCTCAACCACCCGATCGACTGTCCGATCTGCGACAAGGCCGGCGAGTGCACGCTGCAGAAGCTGTACTTCGATCACGACAACGAGGACTCGCGCGTCGACGTCCCCAAGGTCCACAAGAACAAGGTCGTGGACCTCGGTCCGACGATCGTCCTCGATCAGGAGCGCTGCATCCTGTGTTCGCGCTGCGTCCGCACCTGCGATGTCGTCGCGGGCCAGCACCAGCTCGAGTTCGCCCACCGCGGTGACCACGAGATCCTGACCACCGCCCCCGGCGAGGCCCTCGACAACCCGTACTCGCTCAACACCGTCGATGTCTGCCCCGTCGGTGCGCTGACCGCGAAGGACTTCCGGTTCACGATGCGCGCGTGGGAGCTCGAGTCGACGCCGTCGGTGTGCAACGGCTGCGCGACAGGCTGCAACGTCGAGATCCACCACAAGAACGGGCGCGCCTGGCGGCTCGTCCCGCGCCACAACGCGGACGTCAACGACTACTGGATGTGTGACGAGGGTCGGTTCACGTATCACGACCTCCGCGACGAGCGCCTGGCCGGCGCGACGGTCGACGGTCTGCCCGCCGGCTGGGATCGCGCGATCCGCGCCGCTGCCGATCGGCTCGCCGTCGGTCGCACCGCGGGTCAGTTCGCGGTCGTGTTCAGCGCCCAGCACACGAACGAGGACAACTTCGCACTCGCGAAGCTCGCGCAGGCATGGGGCGTCAGCCACTTCTACGTCGCCGGCAAGCCACCGGTGCCCGCGCGCGCCGATGGCCGGCTCCGCGTCGCCGACATCAACGCGAACATGGGTGGCGTCAAGGCGATCACCGACGCGCTCGGCATCACGGTCAAGCCGGTCTACGAGCTCGCGTCGACGATCCGCGGGATCCTCGCGCTCGGCGACATCCTGCCCGGCGTCGATCCTGCGAAGCTCAAGGAGCTCGAGTACGTCGCGATCACGTCGCACGAGCGCGGACCGGTCGTGCACGCGAACGTCGCGCTGCCCACGTCCGACTGGGCCGAGACCTCCGGCACGATCATGAACAACAAGGGTCACGTGCAGCGCATGCACGCGGCTTTCGCACCTCCGGGCCAGGCGATCGCCGGCTGGGAGGTCGTCGTCAGGCTTGCACAGGCAACCACGGTCAAGTTGTCGTGGTCGCACGTTCGCGAGGTGTTCAAGGACATGACGGCAGCGGTGCCGGCATGGAAAGACCTGACCTGGGCGCGTGACGCGCGGCCGCTGTCACTGCGGTTCGCGGGGAGCCGAGGCTGATGAAGACGCTCTACGACATTCTCGACTGGCCGGGCACCAAGTGGATCTTCTTGATCCTCGTGCTCGTCATGCCGCTCGCGTCGCTGCTCACGTGGGCCGAGCGCCGGCAGAGCGCGATGATGCAGGACCGCCTCGGTCCGAACCGCGCCAACATCGGTCCGGTCAAGCTGAAGGGCATCCTCCACTTCGTCGCCGACGCGCTGAAGATGATCTTCAAGGAGGACTTCATCCCGGCGAACGTCCACAAGGGACTGTTCACCCTCGCGCCGATCCTCGCGCTCGCTCCGGTGCTGATCGCGTTCTGCATCATCCCGTTCGGCCCGACCATCTATCCGCACGCGTACACGCAGGTCCTCGACACCTACACGCTCGCGACGGCTCCGACGGACCCGATGTTTGCGGACTCGATCCGCATGCAGATGTTCCAGGTCGACTTCGGCCTGATCTTCTACTTCGCGGTGCTCACGCTCGCGAACTACGGCGGCACGATCGCCGGCTGGGCCAGCTACAACAAGTGGGCGCTCCTCGGCGGCCTGCGTAGCTCGTCCCAGATGATGTCGTACGAGGTCGCGATGGGCCTGGCGCTCATGGGCGCGTTCCTCGTGACCGGCACGCTCGAGCCCGGTCACATCGCGATGCACGGCGCGAGCAACTCGATGTCGGGTAGTAACCCGCTCAACTGGCTCTGGCTGTGGCAGCCCGTCGGCTTCCTCCTGTTCTTCACTGCAGCGATTGCGGAGACCAAGCGCGCGCCGTTCGATATCCCCGAAGGCGAGCCCGAGATCATCGGCTACTTCGTCGAGTACTCCGGTATGCGATGGGGCATCTTCTTCCTCGCCGAGTTCATCGAGATCGTATTCATCAGCTCGGTGATCGCGACCGTGTTCTTCGGTGGCTGGCAGGTGCCGTTCCTCGACGCCGACGGCTTCCGGATCGGTGGCTACATCGACCAGGTCAACAACATCTCCGTTGGCGGGTTGTTCACGCCGCTGCCGCACTGGCTCGTGACGCTGCTGCAGTTCAGCGCGTTCGGGATCAAGGTCATCCTCCTGTGCTGGTTCCAGCTGCTGATTCGCTGGACGCTGCCGCGGTTCCGCGCGGATCAGCTCATGGCCCTCGGCTGGAAGCTGCTCCTGCCGCTCTCGCTTGCGAACATCATGGTGACCGCGTTGATCAAGCTGCTGTTCATGGGAGGCACCTGATGTCGGCCAGCCACGACGAAGCCCACACCGACGCTCCCGCGGGCCTCAAGGTCCTCGCGACGTCGACGGTTCACCCGCGCGTTCGCACGGTCCAGGTCTCGCGGCCCGAGCCGCAGGACGTCTCGTTCCTCGCCGCGACGGCGAAGGGGGTCGGCGTCACGCTCAAGCACTTCGCTCGCAACTTCTTCCTGCCGATGAAGAAGCTCTCCAACCGCAACAAGGCCGGCGCTCCGGTCGACGAGACGTGGCGCAACGAGATCGAGACCGTGCAGTACCCCGAGGAGAAGGTGATCTACCCGGAGCGGTTCCGCGGCCTGCATCGCCTCACGCTGCGTGACGACGGCGCGGTTCGCTGCGTCGCATGCATGTGCTGCCCGACCGTGTGCCCCGCACACTGCATCACGATCATTCCCGCGGAGACCGACGACAAGGGCATCGAGAAGAAGCCCGCGGTGTTCGAGATCGACGAGCTGCGCTGCGTCGTGTGCGGCCTGTGCGTCGAAGCGTGTCCCTGCGATGCGATTCGCATGGATACCGGCGAACACGCCAAGCCCGTCGAGGATCGCGCGAACGCGATCGAGACCAAGGACACGATGATGGCGCGCGGCATCCGCTCGACGGCAACGCAGGGCGGCGAAGGGCCGAACTGGCGCGCGGGCGATGGTGGTTCTACGAAGACCGACGACCATCGCTGAGCGCAGTCTCGAGATCGCTTCAAGCCGAATCGTTCATCCGGAGAAGTGATCCGCTCAGCATTTTTTCGATTGACGGATCCGATCGCGATCCGTAGCTTGGTTGTTGAGCACTGACGGTCTGATGCGAGACCCGAGGCAACACTATCTCCTACAAATGCTATCCAGGGATCTGCCTCTGATCTGGGAGTGCACGCCCGCTCGTCGGGAAGCCCAAAGGATTACTGTGGAGCCCACCTACGCAAACGCGTAGGGGATGGAAAGCCTCACGGTCGGACGGTTGTGCTCATTTTGGGCGCGGTGGTTAGCAGCCACTGCGCCCAACCCTTTTTCGGGTACCCTGGACGACGAGTGATCTCCGCCGACGGGGCTATCGAGACCGGCACCGTCTTGGTCGGTAAGTATCGGATCGAATCCGTCATCGGCCACGGCGGCATGGGTCTGGTCTATCGCGCTCACCACCTCGCGCTGGACGAGAGCGTCGCGATCAAGGTTCTTCGACGCGATGTGTCGCACGACCACGAGACGGTGGCGCGGTTCGTTCGCGAGGCGCAGTCCGCGGTTCAGCTCAAGAGCGAGCACGTCGCACGGATCCGGGACGTCGGGACGTTGGAGGACGGCCTGCCCTACATGGTCATGGAGTTCCTCGAGGGCGCGGATCTCGGGCAGCTCGTCGACACCAACGGCGCGATGAACGTCCCCGTGGCGGTCGATCTGGTGCTGCAGGCATCCGATGCGATCGCCGAGGCCCACTCGCTCGGCATCGTCCACCGTGACATCAAGCCGTCGAACCTGTTCGTCAGCTTCCGGCCCGACGAGACCGCGATCGTGAAGGTCCTCGACTTCGGCATCTCGAAGTCCGCATCCGGGTCCGATCTGTCGCTGACCCAGACGTCGTCCATCCTCGGCACGCCCGCCTACATGTCTCCGGAGCAGATGCGCTCGGCACGTGATGTCGATGCGCGGACCGATATCTGGTCGCTCGGCACCGTGCTCTACCAGCTGCTCGAAGGCCGCCCACCGTTCGAGGCGGAGTCGTTCTCCCAGATGTGCGTGATGGTCGCGGTCGACGCACCCGCGCCGATGGAGCTCGCACGCGAGCTCGAGCCGATCATCATGAAGTGCCTCGCCAAGAAGGCCGCGGATCGTTACGCGAATGTCGCCGCACTGATGGCCGACCTCGCGCTCCACGCGGGCAATCCCGACGCGGCGCGCCACTTCGTCACGCGCGCGCATCGCGTACTGGGGCTCCGGCAGAATCACGACTCGAGTCCGTCGATCCGCACGGCCGTCACGTACCAAACGCCGAACCCATCGATGCAGCTGTCGACGTTGATCGGGTCAGCGGCAACGATGCGTGCGGCGATCGCTGCGCCGACGATCGCGACCACGGTCCCCGACCAGCCGCGCAAGCCACGCCGGGTGCTCGCCGTGGTCCTCGTGCTGTGCGTGCTCGCTGGTGTCGGCGGCGCGATCGGCTACGTCAACGCGACCGAGCCCGAACAGGTCGCCGCGGTTCCCGAGACGGCCGAGGCCGCGTCCGACGACGGTCCCGCCGAACAGGGCACGACGCTCGGAGGGACGAAGAGCGGCGACAGCAGCACTGGATCCGCGACGGTCCTGGCAACCGGATCCGGAAGCGACAGCAGCTCCGATCCCGCTGGATCGAACGCAGCGTCGCTCGCCGGATCGGGCTCTGCGGCTGCCGCTGGCTCGCCGGCCGCAGCTGCGAGCAAGCCGCGGCCGAGATCGGCGACGGTCGCCAGCGCTGGCAGCAGAGCTGGCAAGAGCGGCAAAGCTGGCAAGAGCGGCAAAGCTGGCAAGAACGGAAAGGCTGGCAAGGGAGGCTCCGCCGATGCCGGCACCGGAGCCGGCTCGGCGAAGGCCGTCCCGGAGCAGCCGAAGTGCGATCCGTTCGCGACCCGTACCGGCTGCTAGCGGCAATGCTGGTCCGTTAGCGGGGTCCGTGCACGTGCCCGTGTCACGTGCTCGTTCACGTCCACGATCATCGGCAGAGCTTGCTCAGCATGCCGACCACGCGGCTGCTAGCGGGCTCTCAGTGACAGGCGCGGCCGCTGCCCATCGGGGGGCAGCCGCGAAGTGCGAGCACGTCCATCGTGACGGCGACGCCAACATGGATCAGCACGCCGCCCCAGATCGACTTGGTGCGCATCGCGAGCGTGCCGAGGATCAGGCCCGCGCCGATCGCGCCGAACGTCTCGGCCATCGGCTTGCCGTAGTGGATCATGCAGTACGGGACGATCATCACGAAGATCGCGTTCGCGCCCATCGCCTTGCGCAGGCCCTGAAGCAAGAAGCCGCGGAAGAAGATCTCGAGCGCCAGGAACTGGATCGCGTACAGCAGCTCCCAGCACCACAGATCGACCTGCGAGCGATTCGCGAGGCGATAGAACGGATACGTGTGCCGGAACGTGCTCGTCGTCGAGGCCTGGATCACCGCGGGCAGGATCAGCGCGAACAAGGTTGCGTAGATCCAAAGGTGCTTGAAGAAGCCCCTGAACGAGAGGTGGTAGTCGCGCAGCCGCTCGCCGGGGAGAATCGAGATCACGAACAGCGGGATCAGCACGTAACCGATCACGCGCCAACCCGACCACCACACGAAGCCCCACAGCTCCCAGTACTTGCTGCGATCGTTCGGGAACAAACGGTTGTAGGTGTCGTGACCGCCGACGTACTCCTGCAGCGTCAGCGAGATGCAGCAGGTGACGAGGATCGCCATGACCGTCAGGCTCGTGGTACCCGTCTGCCCCGGGTCGCGAACCGTCTCGCGATCGATCGCGCGCCACTGATCGATGCTGAGCCGCTTGATCCACGTCCAGACGAAGCGAAGCCCCCCCATTACACCTTGCTGATCGCCTCGGCTGCGCGCCGCAGCCGGCGTCGCGTGATCTCCTTGCCCAGGACGCTCATCGTCTCGAACAGCGGCGGCGACGCCTTGCGTCCGGTCACGGCGAATCGCAGCAGCATGAACGAGTGCTTGGCCTTCCAGCCGAGCGCCTCCGTCCACGCGCGAGCGACCTCTTCGAGAACCGCGCCGGTGAAGCCCTCGCGGGCCTCGATCTTCTCGATGTAGTCGAGGAGTGCCTTGCTGACGTCCGCCGGCGCGATGTCGGGGATCTTCATCTCCGCGAGCACGGGCGTGTAGTCGAGGTCACCGGAGTAGAAGTACTCGATCGCGGGGATCAGCTCGTCGAGCTTCTTGATCCGCTCGCGCACGAGCGGCAGCACCTTGACCAGATAGTCCTTGTTGAGGCGCCAGTCGATCACCGCGTCGGCGAGCTGCTCGTAGTCGAGGTCGTGGATGTACTTCTCGTTGAGCCAGGTCAGCTTGTCGAGGTTGAACACCGGACCGCCGAGCGAGATCTTGTCCCACGCGAACGCGTCGACCATCTCGGCGAGCGTGAACTTCTCCCGGTCGTCGCCGAACGACCAGCCCATCAGGCCGAGGAAGTTGAGCAGCGCGTGCGGCAGGATGCCGATGTCCCGGTAGTAGTTGATCGAGACCGGGTTCTTGCGCTTGCTGATCTTCGACTTGTCCGCGTTGCGCAAGAGCGGCATGTGGATGAACTGCGGCGCCTCCCAGCCGAACGCCTGATAGAGCAGCACGTGCTTCGGCGTCGACGAGATCCACTCCTCGGCTCGGATCACGTGCGTGATCTGCATGAGGTGATCGTCGACGACGTTCGCGAGGTGATACGTCGGGAGACCGTCGGACTTCAGGAGCACCTGATCGTCGATCTGATCGGCGTCGATCGTGACCGGACCGCGGAGCTGATCCTGCACGACGACCGAACCGCTGAGCGGTGCCTTGAGGCGAACGACGTGCGTCTCGCCACCGGCCGCGCGATTGCGAGCGTCGTTCGGATCGATCTCGCGGCAGAACCGGTCGTAGCCGGAGTTCTTCTTCTCCGCCTGCTGCTGGATCCGGACCTTGGCGAGACGCTCTGCCATGCAGAAGCAGCGATACGCCTTGCCTGCGTCGAGGAGCTCGCCCGCAGCCGACTGGTAGTGGTGCGCGCGCTCGCTCTGGCGATACGGCGCATGGGGACCACCGACGTCGGGACCCTCGTCCCAGGTCAGGCCGATCCAGTGAAGCGCGTCGAAGATCATCTGCTCCGAGTCCGAGCGAGCACGGGTCTGGTCGGTGTCCTCGATGCGCAGGACGAACTTGCCGCCGTGCTTCTTCGCGAACACGTAGTTGAACAGCGCGATGTAGGCGGTCCCGACGTGCGGATCGCCCGTCGGCGATGGTGCAATACGCACACGCACTGGACGCTCGGAGGAGGCCATGACGGCGTCCTTGTAACACGGCCCCGGGGACCCGGTGTTACGATGAGGCATGCGCTGTACCCGTGCGTTTGCCGTCATCCTCGGGATGCCGGTGGTCGCGAGCGCGGCGCCGCCGACCCCGAACACGATGTCCGTCGAGGGTGTGGTCACCGAGACGCAGAGTCGGTGGACGCGCGACGGCAGCCGCATCGTCACCGACGTGACGGTGCACACCGACGCTGGCGATGTCGTGGTCAGCCAGCTCGGCGGCAGCGTCGACGGGATCGGGATGATCACGATGCCAGGACCCGAGCTGCTGGTGCGCGGGATGCGCGTCGCGGTCGGCGCTCACCGGGATCTCGATCTCGACCAGCGGACCCACGTCGTCGTCGACGGCGTCCGCGTGCTCGCGATGCCACCGGGCTTCGTGCGGACCGGTCCGACGAAGGCCGGCAACTATCTGTACTGGGAGTCTGGCTGCGTGTTCGTGATGCCCGACGCCGAAGGCACCAAGCACCTCCCCGGCGACTCCGAGTTCTCGATCATCACGGCTGCGATCGGGTCGTGGAACACGGCCGCCGCGACCTGCTCGTTCATGGAGATCGTGGAGCAGGCTCCCGAGGTGCGAGAGGTCGGGCGTGATCGCGTCAACATCATCAAGTTCCGCGACATGTCGTGGTGCCGACCCGCGGTCGACGACGATCCGGCGCGCTGCTACTCCGAGTCCGCGGCAGGTCTGACGACCGCGGTGTACGTCGACGACGGCGACAGCGATCGCGACGGTGCGCTGATCGATGCCGACATCGAGATCAACGGCAAGAACTTCTCGATCTCGAACAACGGCGTCACGCTCGGAGCCCAGACCTGTCTGGCCGACCTCGCGAACACGCTGACGCACGAGCTCGGTCACCTCCTCGGCATCGAGCACCTGTGCCTCGCGCAGGGTGATCCGCAGCGCACCGATCACATGGGCGCCTCCGTCCCGTTCTGCGCCGGCCTCACCGCCGGGTCGACCTTCTTCGACGCAACGATGTTCAACTTCCAGGACTGCGGCGAGACCAAGAAGGCCACGCTCGAGCAGGAAGACGTCGCTGCGGTGTGCGGCATCTACCCACGCAGCGAGGATCCGGGAGCCTGCGAGCCCGTTCCCCTCAACCCGCGCGGCTGTTGCAGTGCGTCGGACCGCCCGATGCCCGCCTTGCTGCTCGCGGGGTTGACGATCCTGATCGCCGGGCGCCGGCGTCGTCGGCCCCGTTCGTAAAGAACTTCGAACCCCACCGAGGACAGGGGTATCCTTGGTCCATGAGTGCGGTGTGCCCGAGCTGTGGTGTCGCTGTGGTGCCGGGCTATGTGAAGTGCCCGAAGTGCCAGGCGCCCTTGCCGCTGCGCCGCGCCCAGACCTCCGCCGCGGGCGGGACCGCGATCAGTGAAGGCGGCATTCCGGTAACGGCGATCGTAATCGGCATCGCCGCGGTCGCGATCGTGATCGGTGTGTTCGCGCTCCGCGGGGGCGATGCCAAGCCCGCACCGACCGAGCCCACCGCTGGATCCGCAGAGCCCGTTGCGGGCGAGCCTACGCCCGGCGAACCGGACGTGACGCCAACGCCGACGCTGACACAACCGACCTCCGCCGACCCGACGAGCGCGATCCGCGAGCTCGAAAGCGCGCTCGCCAGGCAGCGCCTGTGGGCAACCGTCGAGGCGGTCGGCTCGAGTGTGGACGTCCGCAGCGCGAACTGCCGCGAACCGACGATGATGCCGATCCTCGATGCCGCGATCCCGGCACTGCAGGACGGTGGCGTCGCCAAGATCCGCTGCCTCGAGCAGGGCGGCGCCGTCGTGTTCGCGCGCGACCTCTAGTAGACCTGGCCCGACTTCACGCGCTCGATCATGGAGCGGAGCGCGGCGCGAGCGTCGTCGGACAGCTCGGTGATCTTGACGCCGAAACCGGTCGGGAATTTCTCGCTTTCGGAGCTACCGGACTCGACGACGCGAACCACGACGACCGTGCACGCCACGTGCTGGTCGAAGTCGTAGAGCTCGAGCTGCAGTGTCGAGCCGACCTTGAGCGGGTAGACCCGAGCGACGCGGGTGTACAGGAACAGGCCCTGCTCCGAGAGATCTCGCGTGCGAAACACCAGCTCCTGGCCGGCGGCCCCCTGGACCTTGACGAAGGCGTCGACCGCGACGCGCTCAGCACCCCGCTCGCGAACCTCGGACATGGCTCGACGATAGACGAATCAACATGCTACGTTCGCGCGCTAAGGCACGGAAACGACATGGATGTCCGCTGCGAAAAGTGTCAGACCGAGTACGAGCTGGACGAAGCACGTCTGAAGCCCGGCGGTGTGACGGTCAAGTGCACCAACTGCGGGCACATGTTCAAGATCCGGAAGCGGTCGAACACCAACGTCGGTGCGGCTCCGCCGGAAGCTGCTCGTCCGAAGACGCCATCGAACAAGCCCGCCGGTCCTGCCGCAGGTGGTCGTGCAGACTCGATCCTTGGCGACGACACGGTGGTCGCACCGTCGGCCGTCGACGAGCGCCAGTGGCTGATCCGCCTCGAGAACGGTGAGCAGAAGAGCTGTCGCGAGCTCGCGACGCTACAGCAGTGGATCGTTGCCGGCGTGTGCTCGCGCGAGTCGCTGATCTCGCGCTCCGGCAAGACGTGGAAGCGCCTCGGCGACATCGCCGAGCTCACGCAGTACTTCACGATCGCCGACGAGGCGCGGAGCAAGCGCTCGGCGTCTGCTACGGGCAAGCCCGCGACCAAGGAGGTCGCCGGGACCCTGCTCGGGATCGGCGCCACCGCGTCGGGCGGCTCGATCCTCCCCGACGACGATGACCTCGAGGGCCGCTCGACCGGCAACTTCAAGGCGCGCGCCGGCACGGCCCCGCCGCCGGTCCCGCCCCGCCCCGCCACGGCTCCGCATGGATCTCCGGTGGTCCCGGGCGGCCAGGGTGCGAAGACGCCACCACTCGGCTCCAACGCGAGCGACACCGCGCTGCCCGCGGCGCCGCGCCGCCCACTGACCACTCCGCCACCGCCGCCGGCGAAGAAGGGCTCGCAGTCGGGTCCGTTGCCGCAGCCGACCGCGCCACAGGTTCCCGCGAGCAATCGCTCGACCGGAATGTGGGCGGCAGACGCCATCCCGCCCGAGACGACCAAGGAGGGCGAGGCCGGTCCGCTTGGCGGACGGCTACGCATGACGTCGGCGGAACCTGCGTTCGCCGGCAAGGTCCGCGTGATGCCGACGGACGAGTCGTCGTTCCGCACCGGCAAGGTCGAGGCACTCGAGGACGACGACGACATGCTGCCGCAGCGACGCGGTGGTCGCGGTGGGCTGCTGCTCGCCGTGCTCGCGCTGCTCGTGATGGGCGCCGCCGCGGGCGTGGTCTACGTGTTCGTGATCAAGAAGGACCGCACCGAGCAGGTGCAGAACCCGCCGGTCGCCGATGCCGCGGTGGTGGCAGTCGTCGCCGATGCCGCCCCGGTGGTGACGCCGGTGGTCGATGCCGCCGCTCCGCCGGCGACCTCTCCGCTCGACGTGGCGCGCGCCGAGCTCGGCCCCGACCTCGAGCTCAAGCTCCGCGATGCACTCGAGGCGCTCCAGACCGTCCAGGCGCCCGGCGTCGAGGCGGTGCGCGCGCACCTGCAGTCGGCGATCGCGCAAGCGCTGACGGATCGCGCGTCGGTGACGGCCGACAAGGCCGAGGCCGACAAGATGCGCAAGGACGCCAAGACGATCCCCCTCGAGGCCGCGACCGCGGCGCAGCGGGCGTTCAAGTCCACCCCCGACGACGCCGCGGCGAACCTCGCGATGGCCGATGTGCTGCGCCTGCAGAACAAGCCAGCGAAGGACATCAAGC
>JANOPP010000410.1:0-2000 GCA_031421915.1 Myxococcales bacterium
CCCATCCGCCCGCGCACGAGCGGGCGAAGCGCACGGCTCCGGCGTCGACCCGGAGGTGTCGCCCGCCGCAGGTCCGATCGCGGCTTCCTCGGGGTCCGCGATGCAGGCGCTCGTCAGCCGGCTCGCGCAGCACGCTCCCGTGACCTCGCGCTACACGGTGGAATCCGAGATCGCGCGCGGCGGCATGGGCGTCATCTTCCAGGTGTGGGACGAGGACCTGCGACGACGACTGGCGATGAAGGTCGAGCTGGAGCGCGGAGGCGTCGCGCTTCCGGGCGCGGCTCCGACGCCGGACGGCAAGAGGCTGGCGCGCTTCCTGGAAGAAGCGCAGGTCACGGGCCAGCTCGATCACCCCGGCATCGTGCCCGTGCACGAGCTCGGGCTCGATGCACACGGTCGCGTGTTCTTCACGATGAAGCTCGTCAAGGGCCGCGACCTCAAGCACGTGTTCGATCTCGTGCTGCGTCACGCGGAGGGTTGGACACAGACGCGCGCCTTGTCCGTGATGCACAGAGTGTGCGAAGCGTTGGCCTACGCGCACGAGAAGGGCGTGATCCACCGCGACCTGAAGCCCGCCAACGTGATGGTGGGAAGCTTCGGTGAGGTCTACGTGATGGACTGGGGCTTGGCGCGCATCGCCGGCGCGACGCCGGCGCGCGACCTGCGTTTGGAGGCGTCGGCCCTCGAGCGTGTGTCGACGGACCGTCAGGCGGCGATCGCGAGCGAGGACGACTCCTCGCTGCGCACGATGGACGGAGTCATCGTGGGCACGCCGTCGTTCATGTCGCCGGAACAGGCCCAAGGCGGCGACCTCGATGCGCGCTCGGACGTGTATGCGCTCGGCGCGATGCTCTACCAGCTCTTGGCTGGTCACCCCCCGTACTTGCCCGCCAAGGGAGCGCGCTCACCGATCGACATCGTCCTGGCAATCCGTGCCGGGCCGCCGAAGTCGTTGGCCGAGATCGCGCGCAACGCCGCTCCCGAGATCCTCGCGATCTCCGAAAAGGCGATGGCTCGCGATCCGGCGGCGCGCTACGCGAGCACGAAAGAACTCGCGGAGGACCTGCAGCGTTATCTGGAGGGCCGGGTCGTGCGCGCGCATCGCACGGGCGCGTGGATCGAGTTTCGCAAGTGGGTGCAGCGCAACCGCGCCACGGCGGCGGCGCTCGCGGGTCTCCTGCTGGCCATCCTGCTCGGAGCGGGCGCGATGATGCTCGTCGAGAAGCAGAATGCGCGCGAGCAAAGCGATCTCAACGAGCGCATCCTCGGCCTGGCCGACCTCTCGATCGTGCAGGAACTCTCTCAACGCCGGACCAAACTCCTGCCGGCGCTCCCGCAAGCCGCGGCAGAGATCGAGACGTGGCTCGCGGAGGCGCGCCGCGTGCACGAACGCTTGCCGTATCAGCGCGATTCCCTGGCGATGCTGTTGCGCGAGTCGCAGGGCACGAGCCGCGAGCAATGGTTGCGGACGAACTTCCAGGGAATGATCGCCGCGATCGAGGCACTGCAGGCGCGAGTGGAGCAGGTCGATGTCTGGCGTCGGACCGCGGCGGGTCTGCAGGAGCTCACGCGCTCCGGCGAGCACGCGCGCCAGAGCTGGTCGCGTGCGGCCGAGGAGATCGCCCGATCGCCGCGCTATCGCGGATTGCGGATGGCTCCGCAGTTGGGCCTCGTGCCGCTCGGACCCGATCCGACGTCGGGTCTGTGGGAATTCTGGCACGTGTTGTCAGGCGACGAGCCACTGCTCGATCCCACATCAACGCGGCGGATCTTGACGGAGTCGAGCGGCCTCGTGCTCGTGCTGATCCCGGGTGGGACGACGACGGTCGGCAGCCGCGAGGGTCCTGCCGGTGCGCCTTACGCCGACCCATGGCATCGGAGTGACGAGGTGTACTTCGAGGGGATCCGGCTCGACGCGTTCTTCCTGTCGAAGTACGAGACGACCCAGAGTCAATGGACGCGGATCATGGAATGGAATCGGAGCATCTTTGCCGATCCGC
>JANOPP010000411.1:0-9992 GCA_031421915.1 Myxococcales bacterium
GCCGGCGTAGTTGGTGACGGGTTCGAGCCACTCGACCGGGCCGACGCTGTCGCCGTAGGCGGTGATCGATGCCCAGCCGAGGTACGGATGGTTCGCGAGAACCTCGTCGAGACGCACGCCGGCGCGGAGTTGCTCGCGAGACAGTGCCGTGACCTTGTGCAGGTCGACGAACACGTCGACCTGCACGTCGCCGATCTTGTCGATCTTGGGCGGCGCTGGAGGTGGTGTCGGTTCGGGGTCGCGATCGGTCGAGAGGCCGCAGCCCGTGACAGCGATCAACCACGCGAGGCGCACACCGATCGGAATGACACGGCGATCGTGATCCTGCCAATCAGACCGTTCGCTATCCTCGTATGGACGTCAGAACGTCCCGCTCACGGCGAGTCCAACGCCGGTCGACGCCGGAACGATCACGGCATTGCGCTCGTTGGCTGGGAACCGCCACAGCACGACGAGCCCGGTGACCGCCGCGACCGCGCCGACGACTCCGGCGACCGTCGAGATGTCTCCGAACAGTCGCGATCGATCGAGGGCGTCGGCTCCAAGGTCGTCGCACAGCGGCGCGCCGCCCGTTGGCGAGTCCGCGCAGTGGTCGGGAAACTGTCCGCGATAGCTGCGCCACGCGTAGAGCGCCAGTCCGCCGGAGGCCACGAGGATGCCGCCGCCCGCGTAGAGCACGAGCTTGCCAACGCTCCGCCCGGTCAGCCCATCTTCGCCGCGCGGGACGGGTCGCAGCGAAACGTCCACGGCCTGCACGTCGCCACCGATGACGAACACCTCGGTCGCGTGCGCGAGGAGCCCAGCGCCCGTGCCGAGGATCTGGTGCTTGCCGGGTGACAACCGGCGCTGCTCCTTGAGGGGGCATGCGCCGAGCTTCTGACCATCGAGCGACACTTCGACGCCGCGTTGCGTGCAGGAGATCGTGACATCGCCGATCTGCTTCGCGAGCAGTTTCTCGTACGCTCGTGCTTCGGCGTAGACGGCCTCTTCGAGGGGAGCGTCGCCGTATCGCAGCGCCTGCTGGAGGTTGTCTGCGGCTTCCACCGCTCGATCGAGCTGGATCAGACAGCGCACGATGTTGAAGCGAATGGCGGGGTGATCCCAGGCAGCGACGGCCTTGCGGTAGTGGACGAGCGCGTCGCTGAACTTGTTGTCGAGGAACAGCGCATTGCCTTGCTCGAGCAGGCGGTTCGCCTCCGCCTTCCTCGCGTCGCTGACACCCACCGACCAGGGGACCGGTGTGGTGTCGGCGACCGCGATCGCGGGGACTCCAAGGGCGATCCAGATCAGCAGGACCGAGCGGTGCATTCGCGCATCCTACTCCGGCTCGCTGGGGTATCCTGTCATCCGTGGTGCGGCACCTCGGATTGTTGCTCGCGGTCTCCGCGTGCAATCAGCTGCTCGATCTGGAAGCGCCGGAGCGGACCGAAGCTGACACCGATGGCGACGGCGTCGTCGACTCGCGCGACCTCTGCCCTCAGATCGCCAACCCCGATCAGGTCGACACCGATCGAGATCGGCGTGGCGACGCATGCGACGAGTGCCCGACATCCCCGCCGACACGCGATCGTGACCAGGATGGTGTCGACGACGCGTGCGATAGCTGCGTGCGCGGGCCGCAGATCGACGACGATGGCGATGGTGTGATGGATGCGTGCGATCTGTGCCCGGTGACGTTCGGCGTGATCCAGTTCGACATCGACGGTGATCTCGTGGGTGATGCGTGCGACCAACGGGGGGACCGAGACGACGAGCGTGTCCTGTTCGATCCGTTCACGGCGCTCGGACCGGACTGGTCAGGAACCGACGACTGGGAGCTCGGTGCCGACGGATCGAGCGTGACGCCGATCATGGCCGCGCCGGTTGCCTCGCTCGGTCGCGATGACCTGGCCGCATCGGTATCCGTCGCATTCGTGTCCGCAGCCGAATCGAGCTTGACCGTCCGGAGCGGCGAGCAGACGTCCTGCGAGGTGCGATGCACGCAAGGAACGTGTGCCGTGTTCGCGATCAGCGAGATGTCCACCCGGCAGCAGCCGATCCCTGCCGCTCGCGGGACGCTGAATGTTTCGGTGCGCCCGCCCGGTTTCGTCGGAATGAGCTTCTTGGAATGCGGTGTCTACATCGACGGTCTGGCCCCGGTCACGGCGAGTAGTCAGACCGATGCGGACCTCGAACGAATGTCTGTCACGATCACGGCTACCGTCGGGACCAGGGTGCTCGGTGTGGATCTCATCCGCTAGGGTCGTGATCGGGATCGCGTTGCTCGCCGCGTCGGGCGCGTGCAACAACCTGTTCGGCCTCGATTCCGCGATCCCCGATCGAGACTTCGATGGCATCGAGGACGCGGTGGACAATTGCCCCCTCGACGAGAACTCGCAGCAGCGCGACTTCGACGGCAACGGGCGCGGAGATGTCTGCGACTGCACGACGTCCGGTGTCGACGCGGACAACGATGGTACCGACGACGCTTGCGACGATTGCATCGGCGAACCGATCGGCGCGGACGCCGGGAACGATGGCATCGACGACGGCTGCCAGACGTGCGCCGCGGCGACCGGCGCTGACGTCGACGACGACGGCGTCGACGACGCGTGCGATCCGTGTACGCTCGGTCCTTCCCACGACGAGGACCGTGATGGCGTTGCCGATGCCTGCGACATCTGCCCAACACAGGCGGACCCGAATCAGTCTCCAGCGGCCTGCGAACGCGGGGTGTCGGGCGAACGTCGCTTCGATCCGCTGGTCGAACAAGACCCGACGTTGTGGCCCGGAGTCGTTCCGGGTTGGGAGTGGACCGACGACACGTTGGTCGCCACGGGCGTGACCACGCGGGGATCGCTCACCGCGATCACCGCCGCATACCTCGTCGAGACCCGAGCCTCGACCACCGAGACCGTGGCGCTCCAGTGCGCGTCGACATCGTCCCGCGCGTCGTGCATGTTCGAGGAGTCCACCCGGACGCTCGTCGTGTCGCTCGAGATGGGGCTCGGCGGAGGGGGGAATCCGCCGCCACCGCGAGAGGCGCGTTCGCTCCCGTTGTCGCCCACCGGCACGGTCCGCTTCCAGCTCCGGGTCGAACCGATCGAGCCAACCACGAGCTGCGAGGCTCTCGATGAAGCGGGCAACGTGATCGCCGTTGCGAAACTCGCAGACCTCGCTCCGTGCCAGAGGATCAAGGTGGCGTCGAGGGGAACGAGCCGGCTCGAGTACCTCTGGATCGTGGGCGACTCCTCCGACTAGACCGGCGCGTCGAAGTCGATCACGCGGACGTGGCCGTCGGGCTCGGTGAGGAGCGCGAGCTTGGCCTGGCCGTGCGCGGTGATGCCGACCTGGATCACGTCGCCGCGGTGGAGGTTGCCCTCGGTCCACGGCAGCGTGACGGTGCGAGTCCCGGCGCGGACGAGCACGAGCTTCTCGCCCGCGAACACGACCTCGGCGGCGAGGAGCTTGGGTGCGACGGAGGGACGCTCGATGCGCGGCGTCCACATCCGGCCGACGAAGTTCATCAGGGCGGCGGGAGCGGCAGGGGACAGCGCGGCATCGATTCGCGTCTGGAGCGACGGCGTGTGGTCGCCGAACCGGGCGAGGAACGCGGCGGCTGCGGCGCGGGCGACGTGGTGGGCGTTCGGATCGTCGAGCAGCTCGGTCGCGAAGCGGATCGAATCACCCGGCGCAGCGCCGAGCTCGAGGAGCGCGAGCAGCGAGAACGGCGACATCTGCGCCGCGGTCTCCATCGCGGCGAGGAACGGTCCGCGGATCGCGCCGACGTGCACGGCAAGGGCGGCGACCGCGCGGTCGTGGGTTCCAAGCCAGCCGATGATCTCGGTGGCGTGATCGGCGACGAGCTGCACGAGGCGATCACGCATGTGCTGCTCGAGGGTGTCGGCAGCGACCGTGTACTCGGCGATCAGCTCGGTGATCCGTGACGACAGGGGCGACGTGCGGCGGACGAAGTCGAACAGGAACGGCGTGATCGTGACGGCGACCGGGTAGAGGAGGCGGTGGCGGAGCGGGTGATGCTCGAGAACCGTGAACGCGTCGTCGATCTCCTCGGGGTGCGCGGCGTAGAGCGGCGCGTGACGGAGGACCGCGAGCGCGCTCGGTACGTTGGACTTGGCGCCGGCGCTGCCGTCGGAGGGTCCGAACGCGCCGCGCAGCGCTCCCCACGGGAGCTCGGCAACGCTGTGCTCGAGACCCGGAACATCCACGCGGCCGGTCGGCTCGAATCTCCCCATCGAGCCGGAACATAGAGCAACCAGTCGCCGGAGTGGAAGAAACTAGTTCTCCCCTCGGATAGGCTACGCTCGATGCGCCTCCTCCTGGCCCTGCTCCTCGTCGCCTGCGGTGGATCCAAGCCAGCTCCGGTGGCCCCGCCGCCGCCGCCTCCGGTCGCAGCACCGATGCCGCCTCCTCCTCCGCCGCCGGCGACGCTCGACGAGGCGACGGTCATCGAGCGCAGCAAGGCGTTCTACGACGCGATGGACTCCGACAACGTGCCGGCGTTTCAGGCCGCGGTCGGGGCGTCGTTCGTGGTGTTCGACCAGGCGCGCAGCTACAACGCCGGCCACATCATCAGCCGGATGCAGGCGCGCGCGGAGCGCCAGGCGCCCAAGCGCAACCGGACGTGGAAGGAGACCCGCGTGTACCTCGGTCCGAACACTGCGGTGTTCGTCGGGGATGCGATCGAGAGTGTGCCCGCGACCGGCGAGCAGAAGGCCGCCGAGTGGGAGGGCTGGAACACGGTCGTGTGGACGCACGACGGCACGACGTGGAAGGTCGCGCACGCGCAGTGGCAAGCCGGCGGCCTCGAGGCCGAGCGCTCGATGTGGAACGAGGCCTACCGCAAGGCGCTGGGCTTCAAGCAGACGGCGAACCAGCACCTCGTCGACACCGTGAAGGGCAGGAAGCCCGGCACCGCGCTCGACATCGCGATGGGCCAGGGCCGCAACGCGGTGTTCCTCGCGACCAAGGGCTGGAAGGTGACCGGCGTCGACATCTCCGACGAGGGCATTCGCGTCGCGAAGGAGGCGGCGACCAAGGCACGCGTCAAGCTCACGACGGTGCAGGCCGACAACGAGACCTACGACCTCGGCAAGGACAAGTGGGACCTCGTCACGCTGATCTACGCAGGCAACGATCCGGCGATGATCGAGAGGATCAAGACGAGCGTGAAGAAGGGCGGCCTGTTCGTCGTCGAGTTCTTCCACCGCGACGCGTCTGCCGGCACCGGCATCGGCGGGTTCTCCGACGGCGAGCTCGCCACGATGTTCACCGACTGGAAGATCCTCGAGGACGAGGTCGTCGACGACATCGCCGACTGGGGCCTCCGCAAGGTCAAGCTCGTGCGGTTCACCGCACAGAAGCCATGACGTGATCGCTACGCGATGATCGCGATCGTCTGGTGGTTGATCGCCACCAGGCGGCCATCCTCGCCCCACAGCTCGCGTGTCTCGAGACAGTAGCCATCAGCGAGCACGGGGGAGGTCGCGCGATACAGGAGCGGCGACTCGGGATTCAGCCCATCGATCCCTGCGATCACCTCGAGCGAGTAGACGATCGTCGCCATCGGATGCACCGTCGGCAGGCGGTTGATCGCGACGGGCCACCACGCATCCATCATCGCGACGATGTGCCCGGTGTCGCGCAGGCCGCCGGGATGGCGCGCGCGGATCCAGCCAACCGCGGTGGAAGCACCCGACTGCGGCATGCCCTCGACGAGCCGATACTCGAGGTTGGTCGCGAACTCGGGCCAGCCCTCGGTACCCATCGCGAGTGGCTCGACCGCGCTCCATGGCGGAGCCTCGGGCCGGGTGAGCTCCTGCCACGACAGGGGCCCGTGTCCGCGCCGGGTCGCGGCGACGACACCGACGACGTGGGCCTTGGTCTCGCCGCCCTGCACGAGAGAGGCACGCGCGGTGGTGACCGAGTTGCCCTTGCGCAGGATCTCGACGGTGATGTCGGCCGGGCCGGCGGCCGTCGCACCGGGAAGCTCCGCCGTCAGCGAGCGCACGGTGCGCGAGGAATCGCCGACCGCGTGCTCGATCGCGCGAACGAGCGCACCGATCGTGAGGCCGCCGAACGTGCCGCGACCCTGACGCCAGCCGGTCGGCACGTCGAGAGAGTAGCGACCGTCGGCGATCGGGCTGGGCGTGGAGAGGTCGCTGAGGGCTGCCATCTCCGTCGTGAGTATCAGTCGAGACGCTCGATCACCAGCCGTCCGCCGCGGGTCGCTACGACGAACCCACCGCGTGGCTCGTCGTTGCGGCGCTCCCACGCATCACGGCCGAGCACTTCGACGGAGCGGCGATGACCACCAAAGCCACCACCACCCGGATAGCCGCCGTAGTGGCTCTGGACCATGCGCGCCATCTGCTCCTCACGCGCGCCCATCATCCACAGGAACGGCGCGAGGATCAGGAGCTGGTAGGCGCCCATGAGGCCGAGAATGCCGAAGCCGACGGCGACGACGCGTGCGACTTTCACGGAGAGATCCGTCGCTGCGACGTAGCTCATCCGCTTGGCGAGTGCAGCACGGAGGATGCGGCCGCCGTCCATCGGCAGCGCGGGGATCAGGTTGAAGCCAGCGAGCACGAGGTTGATCCAGCCGATCATCGAGATCAGTGGAAGACCGAGTAGCGCGCCGAGCCCGAGGCCCGCACCGGCGAGCGCGACCGACACCGCGGGACCCGCGGCAGCGATCGCGATCTCGTGATTCGGCCGGCTCGGCATGTCCTCCATACGTGCGGCGCCACCGAGGAAGCCGAGCTCGATGCCACTGACGTGAACGCCCAGCTTACGCGCGACGACCGCGTGGCCGAGCTCGTGGAGCAGGACAGAAGCGAAGGCGAGACCGACGACGAACACGCCGATCGGCCCGCCATACGCGATGAACACGAGGGCGAGGAGCAGCAGGAAGGACGGCTTGATCTCGACGGGGAATCCCAGGACGGAGCCCAGTCTCCAAGTCTTGAACATGGGATCAATGTGTGCACGGTGGGGCAGGGCGTCAATGGACGTGGAATGCACGTTCACCGTCGACGGGCTGCCCGTTCGGGTAGCATCGCGGGCATGAGCCGCACTCGCTTTTCTGCAGCGCTCCTGGCGTCGTTTCTCGTGCCGAGCACCGCGCTCGCCAACCCGGATCGCACGTTCGATCCGCTGTCGATGGACCGTCACACGCCCGAGACGACTGTTGGCATCGACTTCGGCTACGAGTTCTGGGACGACCCGCCCGGCTTCGACGACATCGGCGTGTTCGGTCTCACGATCGGGGGGCACTACATGAGCGCGTCCGGCCTGGGTGGCTACCTGGCGCTTCCCTTGTCGTACATCAACATCGATCCGGTGCTGTTCAACGGCGACTCCGAGCTCGCGGTCGGCAACATCGAAGCCGGCGTCGCGTACTCGAAGTGGTTCCGCACCAACACGGCAGTCGTGTTCCACGGTGGCCTCACACTACCGACCGCGGATGACGACGGTCCTGGTAGCTTTCAGTACTACGCCTCGGTCCCGCGCTACGGCGATCTCGTCCAGCGCGTACCGAACAGCACCTGGCTCCGTCTCGGCGTTTCGCCGATGGGGCGTGAGGGCAAGCTGTTCTGGCGCGCTGACCTCGGCCTCGATTTCGCGATCGATGACGACAACAACGCGGGCGACCTCTCGCCGATCCTTCGCCTCAACCTCGGTGGCGGTGTCGATCTCGGCGCGGTGACCCTGCTCGGCGAGCTGGTGACCAACATCGTCGACAACGATAATGGCGACGACTCGGCGAGCACCTTGGCCCTCGGGGCGCGGTTCGCCTCGGGCACCTTGCGCCCGGGCGTCGGCTTGCTCTTTCCCCTCGGTTTCGAGAGCTCGAACGGCCAGCAGCAGGAGTATCTGGACTTCGTGCTGCTCGCGTCGCTTGCGGTGCACATCGACACGAACTGACGGACTGATCAGCTGAGCGGATCTGCCTCCGCCGCCAGGCGCGGTGGCCAGGCGATGACTGCCTGTTCGTCGTGATCGACGAGCTGTCCGATCCGTCGCGCGAGCTCCTTGCGATCTTCAGGGGTGACCCACGGGATCGAGACCCGCGCGAGATCCTTGCCCTGCGGATCTGCGAACCGGATGTAGTCGCCCCACACGGTGACTCCGAACCGCGAGTGCACGCGGAGCTCCGTTCGCTTCTTGCCGTCGGACACGACGATGCGACCGTCCTCGTGGATCGACATCGCGAACCGCGCGCGGTCGCGAAACAGCCGGCGCGCGTAGATCACGATCCGATCGCCGTGGTCCGAGAGCAGCACCTTGTCGAGGCCGCCGACCGCGGCCGACCCGATCTCGACCGCCTTGCGTGACAGATCGACCAGCTCCGCGCGCAGCCGATGCGCGAGCCGATCGAGCGCCGCGAGTGCATCGAGACCTTTGGGGTCGAAGAGGCTCAGCGGCTCGACGCCGAAGATCCGCCGCATGCCCTCCTTGGGCGTGCCGGGATCGACCTCGAGCCAGATACCGAGGTCCTCTCGTGGAACGTCGCGTGCGACCACGATCCGACCCGCGAGCTCGATCGACGTCCGCTTGTCCTTCGCCCGGTGCTTCTTGTGGTGCTCGACCAGGGTCGCGAATCGCTCGGTGATCAACAGGGTTCGCTCGGCGAGCGCGAGCTTGACCTGGCGCGGCGCGATCTCGATCCGGAGCGTCCCCTGGGCTGTAGGAGCCTCCAGGGCATCGCTGGTGTCGTCGCGATACGCCACATGTCGAGGGTAGCCGAGCCCCCCGCCCGCGGGTATAACCGCCGCCGACATGACGGCCCAGTACACGTACGTGATCAAGGACCTGCGCAAGCTCGTCCCGCCGAAGCGCGAGATCCTCAAAGGGATCTGGCTGTCGTTCTACCCGGGCGCCAAGATCGGCGTGCTCGGTAACAACGGCGCGGGCAAGAGCACGCTCCTCCGCATCATGGCTGGTGTCGACAAGGAGTTCCTCGGCGAGGCATGGCCGGCGCCGGGTCTCAAGATCGGCTACCTGCCGCAGGAGCCCCAGCTCGATCCGACCAAGACCGTCAAGGAGAACGTCGACGAGGGCGTGGCCGAGACCAAGGCACTCCTCCAGCGCTTCGAGGAAGTCTCGATGAAGCTCGGCGAGGATCTCACCGAGAAGGAGATGGACAAGCTCCTCGGTGAGCAGGGGCGCCTCCAGGATCAGATCGAGGCCCAGAACGCATGGGAGCTCGACCACACCGTCGAGATGGCGATGGACGCGCTGCGCTGCCCGCCGGGCGACTCCGACGTCACGAAGATCTCCGGTGGTGAGCGGCGCCGCGTCGCCCTGTGCCGCCTCCTCCTCTCCAAGCCCGACATGCTGCTCCTCGACGAGCCCACCAACCACCTCGATGCCGAGAGCGTCGCGTGGCTGGAGCGCATGCTCGAGGAGTTCAAGGGCACGGTCGTCGCCATCACGCACGATCGCTACTTCCTCGACAACGTCGCCAAGTGGATCCTCGAGCTCGATCGCGGCGAGGGTCACCCGTTCGAGGGCAACTACTCCGGCTGGCTCGAGCTCAAGGCCAAGCGGATGAAGGACGAGAAGCGCCAGGAGGACGCTCGCTCCAAGATGCTCGCCCGCGAGCTCGAGTGGGTTCGCCTGTCGCCCAAGGCTCGCCAGGCCAAGAGCAAGGCTCGCCTCAACCGCTACGACGAGATGGTCGCCGAGGCCGGCAAGGAGCAGCGCGACGCGTCGCTCGAGATCGTGATCCCGCCGGGACCGCGCCTCGGCGGCGAGGTCGTCTCGTTCGAGGGCGTCTCCAAGTCGTTCGGCGATCGCATGCTGATCGACAACCTGACGTTCAAGCTGCCGCGCGGCGGCATCGTGGGCGTCATCGGTCCGAACGGCGCCGGCAAGACCACGCTGTTCCGCATGATCATGGGGCTCGAGAAGCCGGACAAGGGCACGCTCAAGGTCGGCGAGACCGTCAAGCTCGGCTTCGTCGACCAGAGCCGCGATGCGCTCAA
>JANOPP010000412.1:0-10200 GCA_031421915.1 Myxococcales bacterium
CGACGTCGAGGCGCGGCGTCAGGCGCTGTCGAAGCTCAAGACGCGCGCGGCACGCGGCGACATCGCCACGCTCCGCTGGGCGCGGACGCAGCGCAGAGGTGATGCCGCCGTCGAGGTTGCGCTCGCGTTCGAGGAGATCAGTGCGCGCGTCGAGCACCAAGCTAACACCGGACGCGCGGCACTCGCATCTGCTCCTACGTTAGAGGCCCTGTCTGCGTTGTTTCTCGTTCTCACGACCGGCATCACGACCGGTATCGTCGATGACGCGCTCGTCGGTCGTGTGGCAGCGGAGGCTCGTCGTCACCACGACGCCGCGCTGGCGATCGATCCTCGTCGTGGTCGTGATCTGCTTCCCGCACGCGCCCGCCTCGAGCTCGCGGTCAACCGGCCGACCGAGGCTCTCGCGCTGCTCAGGGCCCGCCCTCTCGATCTTCAGGGACATCGCGATCTCGCCCAGCTCTACTTCGAAGCGGCCTATGCAGCCCGCCGCTTCGATCTGGTGCCGAGGACGTCGAATGCTGCCGCGTAGCCAGCGGATGTCGAGAGCAACGGATGTCTGTCTCCTCCTGGAGGGCACCTACCCGTACGTGGCGGGTGGCGTGTCGTCGTGGGTGCACGACATCATCCGCAGCATGCCCGAGCTCGGGTTCGGGCTCCTGCACATCGGACCCACGGCGGGTTCCTATGGCGAGCCGCGCTACGCGTTGCCCGACAACGTCACGTCCCTCAGCGAGCACTACTGCCAGAGCGGCAGCACGCTCGACGCCGTGTCTCGCGCCGAGACCGAGAGAACCATCCGCGCGGTGCGCCGCAGTCGGTCGACGAGCCCGTCGCGCACGCTCGCCGCTCTTCGCCGCTTGCACCTCGACACGACCGTCGATGATGAGCTGATCGCGGGACTGGCGGCCGCCGACCTCTCCGTCGACGCGTTGCTGCACAGCAACGAAGCGTTCGACGTGATCCGCGAGATCGCAAACGTCCGTGCCCCCGGCGCGCCGTTCCTGACGTTCTTCTGGCACTTCCGGTCGATGCACGTGCCGCTTCTTCGCTTGCTCGCGGCCGAGACGCCGCCGGCGAGCGTCTACCACAGTGTGTCGACGGGCTATGCAGGCGTGATCGCCGCGGTCGCGAGCTACCGCACTGGCCGGCCGATGCTGCTCACCGAGCACGGCATCTACGCACGCGAGCGTGACATGGAGCTCGCACGAGCGACCTGGGACGACGATGCCCGGTTTGCCGCCACCGCCGATCCGCGGATGCCGGCGACGACCTCGCAGCTTCGCCAGTTGTGGTCCACGTTCTTCGCGCGCCTCTCGCAGGTCGCCTACAAACAGGCGACAAGCATCATCACGCTGTCCGCCGTCAATCGGCGCAAGCAGCTCGAGGACGGCGCCGCACCGGAGAAGATCTCGATTGTCGCCAACGGCGTCGACGTCGATGCGCTTGTTGCGGCGACCGTGCCCACGCCGCCCCGCGCAGCGAAGCAACCGCTCAGGGTTGGCTTTGTCGGCCGCGTGGTGCCGATCAAGGACGTGATCACCTTCATCAAGGCATGTGACCTCGCGCTGCGGGAGGTCGCCTTGGAGATCGAGATCATCGGTCCAGCCGAGGAGGACTCTGCGTACGCGGTCCGCTGTCGCGAGCTGGTCGAGCAGCTCGGACGCTCCGACGAGATTCGCTTCGTCGGACCGAAGAAGCTCGCCGAGATCTACGGGAGCCTGGATCTCTGTGTGCTGACCAGCTTCAGTGAAGGCCAGCCTCTCGTGATCCTGGAGGCACACGCGGCCGGTGTCCCCGTGATCTCGAGCGATGTCGGTGCCTGCCGCGAGATGCTCGAGGGTCTGGATGGCGCCGATCGCGCGCTCGGTCCGAGCGGCGTCGTGACCAATGTCGCGGCGCCCGAGGAGACCGCCGCAGCGATGGTCAAGCTCGCGCGCAATCAGACGCTGCGACAACAGATGGGCGAAGCTGGCCGTGCGCGCGTGCGTACGCGCTACGCGAAGTCGCAGATGATCGACGCCTATCGCGGCTACTACACGACGCTCGCAGCGGACGCGGTGCCCTGATGGCGGGCATCGGCTGGAAGCTCGAGCGCATGCTGGAGCAGGACACGCTCGCTTCGACGTTGCAGGCATACCTGACGGGAGTCGCCGTGACGTCCGCACCGTGGCTGCTGACGACGGCGGTGCTCGTCACGTTGCGGGTGCTCGCACGAGGCCACGGAGTCGGGGACTTTGCGCAGATCGAGAGCGTGATCACGGTGACCTATGCCGTGACCTTGATCCTGTCTGCGCCGATCCACGTGATCGTGTCGCGCTACTCGGCCGACCGGCTCTACGAACAGCGCCTCGATCAGGTCGCCGTCCCACTTCGACGTGCGCTGACCTTTACGCTCCTGACGTTTCTCGTGGTCGGCATCGTGACGATGCTCGTGCTGCGACCACCTCTCGGTCTCGCGGTCACCGGCGCGCTCTTGACCGCCGTGGTGGCGGCGCAGTGGCTCCTGCTCGCCGTGGGTGGCGGCATGAGCTCGCCGGCCGGTGTCCTCGGCGCTTTCGCCGCGGGTGCAGCGATCAGCATCCTCGCGGCGCTCGGTCTCGAACGAGGTGCCGACCTCGGCGCACGTGGCTACCTGATCGGCTTCACGCTTGGCCAGGCGGTTGCCCTCGTCGGTATGCTTCTTCACGTCCTCCGGAGCCTCCCGGCGGTCGAGTCCGACGTTCCGTCGGGCGCGCTGCGGAGCGCACTTCGCGAGTACAAGCTCCTCGCGATCTCCGCCGTCGCGGTCCAGGCCGCGGTGTGGATCGACAAGGTCGTCGTGTGGCTGCTGCACGGCACGCATCAGGTGTCGGCACTCGCGAGTGCAACAGCGCTCGCGTGGTTCGCCGTGATCCCGGCCTTCGCGTGGATCTACCTCCAGGTCGAGACCTCGTTCTACAAGGTGTTCCGCCACTACTACCGCGGCATCGAGTCCGGCGCGGCACTCGACGAGCTCGAGGCCGGCGCGACCGCGATCAAGCGAGAAGCGGCGCGCCTCGTGCGTGGTGCCGCGATGGTGCAGCTCGTCGTCACCGCGCTGGCTCTGCTCGCAGCCCCTCACATCATCGTTGCTCTCGAGCTTCCAGCAGCAACCACGCTCTCACTGCGGCTGTCTCTCGTCGCCGCGTCGTTCCAGGTGCTGACGCTCCTCGGGCTGCTGCTGCTCTACTACCTCGACCTGCGCCGCGAGGCGGTGCTCGTCGCGATCCTCGAGGTCCTTGCCATCGGGATCGCCACCGCCGTCGCCGTCCTGCTCGGGGTGCCGGCGGCCCTGGGCGCGGCGCTCGGGTCGATCGTGCCGGCCGCGTATGCGCTGTTCGTGGTTCGCCGCTCGGTCACACAGCTGCTACCTGACACGTTCCAGTCGCAACCGTACGGCATCGCCACGCGCTGACACATCCTGCGGCTACTTCGTGACCTTCCACTCACTCGGACAGTAGGTCCGCTCGGCCGGCTTGCTGCCGACGATGAAGCACGCCTCGGAGCCGGCCTTCTGCTCGACCTCGAGCGGATACTTCTCGAGCTCTGCCTCCGGCGTCGACGAGCTCTCGTACACGCACAGCATCTTCTCGACGGGCGGCTTGCACGCCTTCTTGGCGCGCTGACACGGCTCGGTCCGTGCACCGGCGCGCTCAGCCGGACACGACCTGGCTCATTCCGTGGGCGTGGCAGGCGCCGAATCGCCGGGATACTGGGCCGTGCCCGCCATCACGACCTTTCCATCGCGGTTGACGAGCGCACAGAACAGCTTGGCTCCGGCGGGCACGCTGTCCCGGTAGGGCGGATCGAACAGCATGTCGATCTTGTGGAGCTTGGTCTTCGGGTTGTTCGCCTTCCACTTGAGAACCGTGTCCTGGTACTCGCTGCCACGCTGGCTCTGCGTGTTGGCCTTCGAGCACACCGCTGCCACGGTGGACTTCCCGGTGGGGCAGTACGGCATCATCTGGTACGGCGAGATGTTGGAGTTCCGCACGGTGTAGATCGATTTCGGAAACGTGACGGGCACGTTCTTGTTCGCGAGATCGATGCACTGGACCTCGGTGTCGCCGACCTCGGGACCGGTGTAGAGGGCCACGACGGTCTGTCCTGGCTTGATCCCCGGGAACGCGCAGCGATCCACCGGCTTGATCGGTTTCCGGTCGAGCAAGGCCGTGTGCTCCTCCTTCTTCATTCCCATCTGCACCTCGTACTTGCCGACGGTGCCGATCTCGGCAGTGGTGAACTTGATCGAAGAATCACACTCCAGCCCCATCGGGAGGTCTGCGCGTGCGGTGCTGGTGGAGAGGAGGAAGACGAGCGAAGGGACGATGATGGTTTTCATGTCGATTCTCCGTGAGGTGGGTGTGGCGTCGGTCGGCCTCAGTGCAGACAGACCTCGTACATCACGGTCCACGCGCCGCTCTGCATCGGACCTTCGAAGCAACCACCGCCGACGCTGCGCGTCTCGATCAACGCCTCGGAGAGACCGTTGTAGAAGTACTCGAGGCGGAGCTGGTCCGGGCCGGTGAACGTCCAGGTCCCGGTGTAGCCAGTGGCGCCGACGAGCGTGATGCTGGTGTCGGCCTCGAGCACCGCGTCGAAGCCCTGGATCGAGCTCGGGTAGAGCGTGCACTCGAAGAACGACGTCAGGCTCGTGCCGGTACAGCTGCGATGATCGGCGTTGATCGGGCCGGAGACCGTGGTCGGATAGAACAGCTGCGTCGCCGTGTGGTTCGCCGTGTTGTTGAACGGATTGGTCTCCGGCTGGGTGGTCGTCGTCGCCGTGGCGCTGAAGGCGAGCGCGGCGGTGCTGTACGGCAGCGCGATGTCGAACCACACCGCGGTCGAGCCGCCGTTTCGGACGACGGTGTTGAGCGTGCAGGTCAACGCGGTGCCGGTGCGCGTGCAGCGCGAGTCGCGCGCGCCGAGCGTGCCCATGACGTGGACCGCCGGGCTCGTGTTCGTGCGCGGGAGCTGGATCGTCAAGATGACGCCCGCCGCGTTACGGTTGCCGGTATTGCGGACCGTGACCGTGTAGCGCCCGGTCGCGTCGACGTGGACGGACGGGGCCGCGATCGTGACGCCCAGATCAGGCTGCGATGCGGCGAGTGCGGTGGACGAGATGAGGAGGAGCGGTGCCGTGGTGAGGAGGGCGAGGAGTTTCATGTGTTCTCCCACAATGCGATCGCAGGGCCGACGGCGCATCACACGGAGCTCTCACTCCCCCGAAACCCGATTCCCTGGGACGACTTAGGTCTTATCCTCGACCACGTCGCCCTCGTACAGCTCGAGGGCGAGCTGCCCGGTTCCATCGGCGCGGAGCAGGTCGCGAATCCCGGCCGACCGCAGGCGCGCGCGCAACCGGCCGAGCGTGACGTCCCAGCGATGGCGCAGCGGGATCGGATCGATCTCGTCGGGCCAGATCGCGCGGGCGACGATCTCCCAGTGCGTGGGGCCGCCACACGTCACCAGCTCCGAGAGGATTCGCGCGCCGGTTCCGCCGACGGTGTGCACCTTCTGGTTGCGCTGATAGATCTGGACGCTGTCGTAGTACGCGACCAGGCGGATCGGCGCGGCGACCAAGGCGGCACCTTCCGTGGAGTCCGCGCTCGCCTGACCGATCGGCATCAACGTGAATGCGAAGCGAAGTCCATCGAGCTCGAACGATTCGTCGGGTGTGACCACCACGGTGCGATCGTCGATCCGCAGCGACCAGCGCTCGCCGGTCGACCAGATCACCGCGCGCGCCTCGGGGACCAGCCGACCGTGCAGCCGCGGCGGCGACGTCGTGAGGCTCGAGACCTGGGAGAGCACCTGGCGCTCGCCCGACGGCAGCGTGAGCGCGAGGACCATCCGCGGAGCCTCGACGCGACCGACGGTCAGCACCAGCTCGTCGACGATCGTGATCCGCAGCCCAGGGACGAGCCGGACATCGCTCGTGGGCTTGCCGTCGGCGATCACCATGCGGCGCAGCGCGAGCAGGTGCAGCTCGTCCTTGCGCAGGCTGACGATCGCGTGTGCCTCGGAGACGCGTGGGTCGTCGATCACCACCGCAGCCGTCGGCGTTCGGCCGATCAGATCACCGTGACCCACCACATGGTCCTCTCCGAGTCCGGTCAGAACAGCAAAAGCGCGCATCGTCACGACACAGTATCGCGTACAGTGTGCGGATCGCATGAACCGCGATGACGATGCTGCGGGTCCCGCCTCGCTCGCCGGCCTGAGCGAGCTCGGAGAGCCGCGGGTCCCCGACAACGGCGCACGCCACCCGTTCGCAGTGGCCGACGAGCAGCGCTATCGCGAGCTCCGCGTCGTCGGGGCTGGTGGTCGCGGGACCGTGTTGCTCGCGCACGACGCGCGGCTCGGTCGCGACGTCGCACTCAAGCGGATCGGCCCGGGCCTCGACGAAGGGGACGCGACCGAGCGCTTCGCCCACGAGGCGCGGATCACGGCTGGGCTCGATCACCCCGGCATCGTCCCGATCCACGACGCCGGGATGACCGACGACGGCCGCCCGTACTACACGATGCGGTTGATCCGTGGCCGCTCGCTGGCCGAGCTCGCGGCCGAGGCGCCGTCGCTCGCGGCACGGCTCGCCTTGACGACGTCGGTGACAGCGGCTGCGCACGCCGTCGGTCACGCGCACCGCGCGGGCGTAGTCCACCGCGATCTCAAGCCGGCCAACATCATGGTTGGCGAGCTGGGCGAGACCCAGGTCGTCGACTGGGGGCTCGCCGAGACCACGGCCGTCGCGGCCGCGGCGGCGCCGTACGTCGGCACACCCGCGTACCTCAGCCCCGAGGCTGCACACGGTGACGGCGTGACGCCCGCGTCGGATGTGTGGGCACTCGGCGTGGTGCTGTTCGAGCTGGTCACCGGCGAGCGCCGCTGGACCGGGACGAAGGACGCGATCCTGTCCGCGCTGCGAACGCGCTCGCTGCCGGCGGCGCAGTGGCCCGACACATGCCCGTCCGAGCTCCGCGCGATCGGCGACAAGGCGATGGCGCCGGATCCGGCGTCTCGGTACGCCGACGCGCAGGCACTCGCCGCCGATCTCGAAGCGTTCCGCGACGGCCGACGCGTCGGAGCGCACCAGTACTCGACGCTCGAGCTCGCGCGCCGTCTCGTCAGCGCGTGGCGCTGGCCGCTCGCGGTCACCGGTGCGCTCGTGATCGCGACGATCGCCTCGCTCGCGCTCACAGCGTATCGCACCGAGCATCAGCGAGAGCGCGCGGTCGCCGCCGAGGCTCGCGCGACGAGCGCACGCTCGCGGGCAGAGGCCGCCCTCGGGTGGGCACTCGCGGCGAGCTCCGTCGCGGCGCTCGAGGCGCGCCACGATGCACGTGCCGAGGTCCTCGCGGCGCACGCGCTCGTGCACGACGAGCTCCCCGATGCTCGTGGCGTGCTCGCCGCTACCCGCGCCGGCGCCCATCCCGATCGCAGCACACGGATCGTGATCCCCGGCTGCGAGTGGGTGGTCGCCGCGAGCTACGACATCGCGCTGTGCGTGGCGCCGACCCACGTCGAGCTGTGGGAGCTCGAGCCGCTGCGCCGGCGATGGCGACGCGATCTCACTCTCGATGGCGCGATCGATCTCGACGAGAAGTGGGTGATCGGCTGGCGGACCACCGGCGAGCTGCAGGTGCTCGACGCGACGACCGGCGCCGAGCACGCGCGCCACCACGAGCTCACGGGCGTCGCACAGATGGTCCGCAACTGGGAGCGCACGCGGGTCGGCCTCCACGATCGCAAGACGCTGGTCGTCGTCGACGTGGCGACCGGCACCCCGCAGGTCATCGGTCGGATCTGCGGCGAGCGCACGATCGACGCGGTCGCGGTCGGCGCGCGCGACGCCTGGGCAGTGTGCAGCGGCGGTGAGCTCGTGCGCATGAGCGCCGCTGGAGTCGCGCAGCCGTATCGAGAGACCGGGTTTGGCACGGTGCGCCGGCCCGCGTCCGCGCTCGCGCTGTCCGAGCCCGAGACCGATCTCGTGATCGGCGGCGTCGGCGGCGACGTCATGATGATCGATCTCCGCGGCTGCTTCTCCGAGCAATGCGCCGGGCTCGACCCGGTCACGCTCATGCCGGGCGTGACGACGCACGCGATCCAGCACGTCGCATGTCTCGGCAACGAGGCGATGGTGATCGCGGACAGCGGCGACGCCGTGCAGGTCCGCCGTGGAGTCGGTGCCGAGCTGATGCGGGTCCCCGTCCACGACGGCCGCGCGGCGACGTTCCTCGAGGGCGACATCGCGGTCGGCGGCGCGCAATGGCGGCTGTGGAGGTTCCCGCTTCAGCTCGTCCCGCGACAGTTCTCGACGCGCCCGGGCCTGACCATCGGCGCGGTCGCAGCCGACGGCCAGCTCGTCGCGGCCGGCAACGAGGACGGCGCCACCGTCGTGTGGTCGACCGTGCACGGCGGCGTAGTCGCGACCCTCCGCGCCGAAGGCGGACCCGTCACCACCCTCGCCTTCTCTGCCAACGGCACGCAGCTCACCGCCGGAACACGGGTGTACGAGACCACGAGCTGGACCGAGCAGACGTCCGCACCCGCGTTGCCGCTGCCCGCGACGCCAGCCCACGGCAAGACGATCGTGACCGCGGGACCTCACCGCGCCGTCGTGCGCGACGCGCGTGGTGCAGGCGAGGTCACCATCGAAGTTCGCGACGCGGAGATCCTCGATCTCGCGCTTGGCGAGGACGGACGCTGGCTTGCCGTCGCGACCACGAGCGGCGTGATCGAAGTGTGGGCGGCCACGACCGGCAAGCTCGCCGCGCGGCTGCGCGGGCATCGCCAGCGCGCTACCTGGGTGGAGCTACGCGGCGATGTGTTGTGGTCCGCCGGCTGGGATGGCCAGGTGCTGCGCTGGGATCTGCGCGCGCTCGATACTCCCGCGGTCGATCTCGTGCGCGCGATCGAGGCGCAGTGGGGCCTGACCCTCGACGACGTGCTGGGGATCCGCAAGGAGTCGTAAAGGGCGGCGTCAGATCCGCGAGCACGGGATCGACGAGCGGTGCGCGCGCAGCTCAGCTTCCGCGATTGACGATCGAGGCCGTGGCGACAAGCTCTTCGAGGAGCGCCATGGTGGCCCGCCCCGAGCACCCGAACGGGTTGAGCGCCGCCTTCTCGGAGTACTTGAGGAGCAGGGACGCGTTGACCTTGGCGATGTTGACGTGGCCCATCGTCCAGTGGCCGAAGCGGCGCTCGGTAATCTCGTCGTAGACGAGGATCCGGACGCTGGCGTGGCGTTTGTCGTCGACGATGGTCTTGTACAGGTCGCAGACCTCGTCGCGACCGCCCTCGAGCACCTGGATGAAGACGTCGTCGCTCATGCACAGGAGGCCGGTGATGCCGAGCCGAGGATTATTCTTGCGCGACTGCTCCAGGATCGAATCGAGGACGTCGGGGGTGAGCGGTACCGCGGGGCGGCTGGCGTAGAGACAGCGGACGAGCATCTCGGCCTCAGTTCTTCAGGTTGATGAGCGAGAGGAACTCGCGGCGAAGCCCGGGGTCCTTGAGGAAGGAGCCGCGCATGACGCTGTTGACCATCTTGGTGCTGGCGTCCTTGACGCCGCGCCAGTGCATGCAGAAGTGATCGGCCTCCATCACGACGGCGAGGCCATCGGGCGTGACCTTGTTCATCAGCATCTCGGCGAGCTGCATGATCGCCTCCTCCTGGATCTGAGGTCTGCACATGATCCATTCGGCGAGGCGCGCGAACTTGGACAGACCGATCAGGATCGAGTTCTCGATGGGCATCACGCCGATCCACAGTCGGCCCATGATCGGGCAGAAGTGGTGACTGCACGCACTGCGCACGGTGATCGGGCCGACGATCATGAGCTCGTTCAGGTACGCCGCGTTCGGGAACTCGGTCACCGGTGGCGCCGGCACGTAGCGCCCGCGGAAGACTTCGGTCAAGTACATCTTCGCGACGCGGCGCGCGGTCTCGCGCGTGTTGTGGTCGGCGTCAGTGTCGATCACGAGACTCTCGAGGACGCCTTCCATCTTGCCGGCAACCTCGTCGAGAAGCGCGTCGAGATCGCCGGGGCCGAGAAACTGGGCGATGTTGTCATTTGCGTGGAAGCGGTGCTTCGCTCGCCTGATGCGATCGCGAATCTCCGTCGACACGGGAACGCTCGGAAGTTTTGGCTTGGCGGTCATGGAGTGCCGCAGAACGGC
>JANOPP010000413.1:0-4605 GCA_031421915.1 Myxococcales bacterium
GCGGCGACGAGCCAGCCGATCGAGGGCGCGCGGGTGCAGGTCGGCGAGTGGAGCGGCGCGAAGACCACGTACAGCGACTCCGCCGGAACGTTCCGGGTGAACCGGATCGATCCGGGACGGCACGTCGTGATCGCGCGCACCGAGCGCGGCTACGGACGCACCGAGGGTTCGGCGCTCGCGGGCCTTGGCCAGGCCGTCGAGGGCGTGGTCGTCAAGCTGTTCCCGGCGGTCCGGGTCGAGGGGAAGGTGATCGTCTCGACGACGAAGGCCGCATGCACCGAGGGGGTCGATGCGTACCTGCGCGACTCCGTGAGCAACCGGTGGCTGCGTCTCGAGGTCGAGCCCGATGGCCGGCTGTGGGCCGACGGCGTGCTCCCCGGCAACTACACGCCGGAGATCGACTGCGACGGCTACATGGCGCGCGACAAGTACACCCCGGTTCCGATCACGACGAAGGATGTCGTCGGGCTCGTGTGGGAGGTCGATCCGGGCGCGACGGTGCGCGGGGTCGTCAAGACGAAGTCGGGCGAGCTCGTCGAGGATGCGAACGTGTGGGCGCGCTCGATCGGCGGCGCGCCGCGCGCACGCACCGGCTGGGGGTCGGGCAGCTCGGATCGCGACGGGACGTACGAGCTGACCGGGATGCGCCCGGGCCAGTACCGGATCGAAGCGAACAGCAAGCAGGGCAATCCGCCGAAGGACGGGTTCCGTGTCGAGGTCGCCGCGGGCGCGACGGTCGAGCAGGACCTCGTGCTCGAGGAGGGCGGAGCGATCAAGGGCATCGTCGTCGACCAGGCGGGCGCGCCGGTCGGCGGCATCGATGTCCACGCGCGGCTGACGGCCGGTGGCGGCCGCGGCTTCGGCGAGAAGAAGTCGGACGACGCGGGCACGTTCCTGATCGAGGGGCTGCGTGCGGGCGACTACCGTGTCACCGCGCAGCGCGGCTGGACGACGACGCTGCGCAAGCCGGGCACGACCGACGACAGCAAGCAGGGCGAGAAGGCCACCGTGCGCGCGAACCAGACCGCGTCGGTCCGGCTCGTGGTCGAGTCCGTGACCGGAATCCTCAGAGGCTCCGTCGTCGACACGTCCGGTGCACCCGTCGTCGACGCGTTCGTCTCGGCCGCACGCGAGTCGGATGCCGAGGGTGCCAAGAACTCGAGCGTGGGCGACACGCGCTGGTCGTGGGACGAGAAGCCGGTGCTGACGACGACCGATGGCACGTTCACGATCACCAAGCTGCCGCCGGGCAAGTACACGATCCGTGCATACCGGCGCGGCGGCGGTGAGGCGGTCGCCGAACACGTGGCGATCGGCGAGACCGCGAAGTTGCAGATCAGACCGACCGGTTCGATCGCGGGCATCGCGCACCGCCCCGGCGTGACGCTCGAGGAGATCGAGGTCCAGCTCCAGGACAAGCAGACCGGGTTCCACCGGCGCGAGACGTTCTACATGACGGGGGGCACGTTCCGCATCGACGACCTCCCGAAGGGCACGTTCCAGATCACCGTCGAGAGCGAGGCGTCACGCAAGGTCTTCGACGTCGCGCTCGCCGAGGGCGAAGCGATGACAGGCCTCAGCGTCAAGCTCGAGGGGCTGCGGACGTTGACCGGCGTGGTCGTCGAGCACGGCACCGGCAAGCCGGTCGCTGGGATCCGGATGTTCGCGGTGCCGGCGAACGGCGGTGGCGGTGGCTTCGAGTGGTCCGCGAGCGAGGACGAATCGAACATCACGGACGAGATGGGGGCCTTCAAGATCGAGAACGCGCCAACCGGCAAGGTGCTGGTGCGGGGGATGGCGAAGGACTGGCGCGAGAGCGAGTACGGCGCACTCGCGGTGGTTCGCAACCCGGCGGGCTCGGACGTCGGCACGTTGACGATCCTCAAGAAGCGCGTGAAGCCAGGCGAGGCGGTCGGCGAGCTCGGCATCAACTTCGCGGAGCAGCCACCGGGCACGCCCGAGGACGAGCGGCAGTACAAGGTCAGCTGGATCGATCCGGCAGGCGCTGCCGCGAAGACCGAGCTCGCGATCGGCGACGTCATCACGAGCATCGACGGGATCGAGATCACGGGCGCCAGCTCGAATCAGGCGTGGGTGCTGATGCGCGCACCGCCCGGTACCAAGCTCGTGCTCGGGCTCGCGCGCGGCGCGTCGATCACGGTCACGCTCGCCGCACCCTAAGCGGCGCGCGCGATCGTCGACAGCTTCTGTGCCAGGCCCTGACGGTAGAACCGTCGCAGCTCGCCGAGCATCTCCGGGATCCGACGGCGCGCGACGAACGCGTCCTCGAGGTAGGCGGCATAGCGCTGGGCGTTGTCGTTCGCCGCGCGGTAGCGATCGTGCTCCTCGTCGTCGAGGTCGGTCTCGTACTCCGCGTCGGCGAACAGGCGGCGACGGAGCGCCGACGACTGCCCGACCTGCGCATCGGTGGTGAGCAGGCAGGTGACGTACTTGTCGACCTCCGCCTGGAGCTCGAGCTCGATCTGGCTGACGGGGCGCTGGTGCTGCGCGCACCACACCGTGTAGATGAAGTGGCTCACGCCCTCGACCGCGAACAGCAGATCCTGAAGGTCGTGATCGCGCGAGTCGAGGCGCTCGATCACGTCGGCATCGATGTAGAGCGCGAGGTTCATCTCGCCGTCGCCCTCGACCACGAGTAGCTGCTCGCGCGGCCGGCGCGCGTCGACGAGGTCGTCGCGGGTGTCACTGCTGATCACGTAGTCCGCGACCTCCACGCCCGTCTCCACCCGATACAGCGATTCGATCCCACGCTGGACGCGCGAGAGCGTCTTCACTACTGGATCACCTTGGTGCCTGGGTCGATCAGGATACCGGCCGCGTTGAGCTTCTTCTCGACCCAGTCCTCGCGCGTCCGCAGCCAGATCTCGTAGAGCTTGCCGACGTCGGTCGTCGCGTTGAGCTCGGCGATCGTCGTTCGCTTGCGGACCTCCACCAGCACGTCGACGAAGCGCGGGAACTTGTCCGCGAGCTCCTCGTAGACCTCGGTCAGCGACTTCGCGGCGGCCATCGAGCGGGCGAGCTGGCCGTAGGCGCTCTGGCCGAGGCTCACGTAATAGTCGGTCTGTACGAGCGAGCGATTGAGCGACTCCGCGAAGAAGCCCGCGACGTAGAGCGAGGTGTCGCCGACCTGCTTGAGGTTCTTGACCCGCTGGCCGGGGTCCGAGACCTGCTGCGCGAGCTTCATGCCCAGCGCGTCATCGGTGAGCCGGGTCTTGGTGAAGTCTCCCAGGAGACCGACCAGGTACCAGCTCGCGGGTTCACTGGCGTCGAGATCGACCGCTTCGAGCGCGTCGGTCACGACCTCGTGGAAGTACTCATCCACCGAAGCAGCCAACGTTACGTCCATGATTCGATCTTCTGCCAGATCGAGTCCAACGCAAGAACTCCGCTGATCCGTGGGGGTTAGAACGGCTCCGGAACGGGCTCTGAGGAGCGTTCGCCCGGTGTGGTTCGCACCCCGAAGGCCGACGTGTAGTCACGAACGAATTCGGACGAATAGACCCTTGCGCGAAAGGCCGGGCCGCCTTACGAAGACGCCCGTTAGCAGTCGCCGGACGTGAGTGCTAACAAAGTTCGTAATCTGTTGGAAACACCACGAGGAGACGCCATGAACGTTCGCCCACTCCAGGACCGCATTCTGCTCACGCGCGTCGCCGAGGTCGAGAAGACCCGCGGCGGCATCATCATCCCTGACTCGGCCAAGGAGCGTCCGCTCGAGGGCAAGGTCATCGCTGTCGGTTCGGGCAAGCGCCTCGAGGACGGCACGCTGGTGAAGCTCGACGTCAAGGCGGGCGATCGCGTTCTGTTTGGCAAGTACGCCGGGACCGAGATCAAGGTCGACGGCATCGATCACATCATCATTCGCGAGGAAGAAGTCCTCGGCGTTATCGAGTCGTAAGGAGAACCAGTCATGGCTGCCAAAGACATCATTTTCGACGAGAAGGCTCGTAACCGCGTCATGGCGGGCGTCGATACGCTCGCGAACGCCGTCAAGGTCACCCTCGGACCGCGCGGTCGTAACGTCGTGATCGAGAAGTCGTGGGGCGCTCCCACGGTCACCAAGGACGGCGTCACCGTCGCCAAGGAGATCGAGCTCGAGAACAAGTTCGAGAACATGGGCGCGCAGATGGTCAAGGAGGTCGCTTCCAAGACCTCCGACAACGCCGGCGACGGCACGACCACCGCGACCGTTCTCGCGCAGGCGATCTACCACCACGGCTCCAAGCTCGTGGCCGCGGGTCACAACCCGATGGAGCTCAAGCGCGGCATCGACACCGCCGTCACGGCGATCGTCGAGCACCTGAAGAAGATCAGCACGCCGACCAAGGGCAAGGAAGAGATCGCGCAGGTCAGCACGATCAGCGCGAATGGTGACCTCGAGATCGGCGAGATGATCGCCGAGGCGATGAAGAAGGTCGGCAAGGAAGGCGTCATCACCGTCGAAGAGGCGAAGACGATGACCTCCGAGCTCGACGTCGTCGAGGGTATGCAGTTCGATCGCGGCTACCTCTCCCCGTACTTCGTGACCGACACGGAGCGCATGGAGTGCGTGCTCAACGACGCATACGTCCTGATCCACGAGCG
>JANOPP010000414.1:0-6152 GCA_031421915.1 Myxococcales bacterium
TACGTCTACGACCCGGGCTTCATCCCGGACGCCGCGAACGCCGAGATCCTGGCGTGGCTCGCGACGTTGCGACCGCTCTGGGAGATGCGCTACTCGACCCACCGCGCCCCGCCCCAGGGCAAGCAGCAGAAGCCCCTGCTCCGCCCGGTCTACTGGCTCGGCAACTGGCAGTTCGCGTGCCTCGGCTACTACGAGCCTCCGAAGCGTGTGTTGAATTCCGCGGTCGCTGCCGAGGCGTTCCCTCCGGTGCTCGCGCGCCTGGTCAAAGAGATCGAGCGCCGCGTGCGCGCGGGCTTCCCGCCGCCGTACGTGCCGCGTCGCTGGCACCTCAACACCTGCCTCGTGAACTTCTATGGCGACCGCACCGAGGGCACCAAGGAGATCGATGTCGCGCGCGTCGGCGAGCATCGCGACTTCGAGCCCGGCCCGGTCGCGTCCCTCTCGCTCGGCGAGCGCGCGCGGTTCCAGTTCGTGCGGCGCGGCGCTCGCGATGCTCCGCCCGTCCGAACGCAGTGGCTCGAGGATCGCTCGCTGCAGATCTTCGGCGGTCCGCGCTGGAAGGACGATCTCCTCCACCGCGTGCAGCGCGTCGACGACAAGCACGCTCTCGATCTTCCGCCGAAGATCCTCGGCTTCCGTACGCGGCGCGTGAACTTCACGTTCCGGTACGTCCCCGACGAGCACGTGACCCCGTACGCGCAGCTTCCGCCACGCGAGCGCGATGACGTCCGCGACTACGTCGCGACCCTGGCGCAGAGCTCCGCGTTCTTCAAGGCCGCGCTGGCGAGCGAGCCGGCGCCACGAAGAGTGGCTGCGCCGTAGCACTCGCAGGCGGCGACACCCCGAGGAGTGCGGCCACCGTCGGTGCGACCTGCAGCTGCGAGCCCGTGGCGGTCGCCCCCGCCTCGACACCGGGCCCCTTCACGAGGATCGGGACCTTGCGGTTGTCGTCGTTCGGCGCGTCGTGCTGCGTGCCGGTCTTGTAGTCGGTGATCACCCAGCCGCGCCTGGGCACGATGAACAGCTCACCCGACTCGCCGGGAACGATCGCGAAGCACACGGCGCGCTCGAGTCCCTTGCGCCGTGTGCAATCGCCGGTGAGCTCCGTGGCAGCGAACACCGTCTCGATCCCCTGTACGCGGCCGAGCGCGTTGCGCGCCGCCCTCACCGCGCTGGCTTGCTCCTCGGCACCGAGCTCCGCGAGCTTCGGCGTGAAGTACAGCTGATTCGATGTCACGGTGGCAACCCACGGACCTGGCCGCGCCAACAACGCCACCAGCTCGCGCTCGACCTCTCCGGCGAGCTCGTTGTTCGTGATCCGGCGCGCTCCCTCGGTCCCGCCACGCTCCACGAGCGGCGTTGCACCATGATCGCTCGTCATGACGAGCGCCCAGCCCGCCTTGCCGACCTTTCGATCGAGCGCATCGAACAGCGTCGCGAGCGAGCGATCGAGGCGCAGCGTTGCGTCGAGCATCTCCCACGAGTCAGGGCCCCACGTGTGACCGATGTAGTCGTGTGCGTTGAAGCTGACCGCGAGCAGATCCGGTACGTCGTCCTCGCCGAGGTGCATCGCGTCGATGGCAGCGAGCGCGCCGTCGAGCACCACCTCGTCACCGAACGGTGTCACCGCGATCGCATCTGGGTCGGTGATCGGGTGCGGAAACGCGATCCCCAGCCCGTGTAGGTCGCCCTCGCCCGGCGCGTCGTCAGCGATCTTCGTGTGCGCCGCGAGCTGCTGCGCGTCGAGCGCCTGCCACGTCTGCCCGATGAAGCGCGATGTCGGCTTCGCGCGCGCGAGCTCGAACAACCATGCAGGCGGAGCATCCGCATACGCCTTGCTCGTCGTCATCCCGCCGGCGAGCTGCTCGAACCAGATCGCCAGCTCCGGCGCCATGCCACCCATCAGCGCCGCCGCACGCGCCTTGAGTGCGATCGTGATCGAATGCGCGCGCGGCGACTCGCGGCGAAGCACGTCCACGATCCCCTCGGCACGCAGCGCCGTCGGCGATCCGAAGTCATCGATCAGCGCCCCGGGCTCGATCACGGAGAACGTCTGCCCGCCGGTATCGTGCTCCGCGGAGCGCGTCACACCCTCGGCCCGACGAAACCACTGGTTGCCCACGATCCCGTGCTCGCTCGGCGGTGCACCGGTCCCGATCGAGGCATGGCCGGGAGCGGTGAACGTGTTCGCGTGCTCGAGCTCGCCTTGCACGTACGCGCCCTCGCGCATCAGGCGCGCGAAACCGCCGACGAACAGCGCTCGATCGCGCTCCCACGCCCACGTCGGGAGCTGGTCGATCACGAGGAGGACCACGATCTTGGGCCGCACCGACGGGGACGGCGTCGCGACCGTCGCGGGTCTGCAACCGACGACGACGGCGAGCACGACAGCGAAAGCGCGATTCACTCGCTCACATCCTACACGCCGCGGCGTATGTTCGCGGCATGTCGATGATCGACCGGATCGCTCCGCTCTGTGACCTCCTCCTCGGTGCGGCCTTCGCCGACGACCACTTCGCGGATCGCGAGGACGACGAGGTCCGCGGGCTGCTCCAGGATCTGGCGGGTGGCGAGCTCTCACCGGTGATCGAGGCGCAGATCGCGAACTTCGATCCCAAGAAGTTCGACCTGCTGAAGACTGCGGGTGCCTTCCTCGCCGACTCCGAGGAGGATCGTCGCAAGCTGCTGTTCCTGGTCGCCGCGGTCAACGATGCCGATGAAGAGGTCGACTTCGCCGAGGACGAGTACCTCCGCGATCTCGCCAGCGCCCTGTTCCTCCCGGCCGACGCCCTCAAGGGCATCGTGATCGAGATGGAGGTCGAGCAGCAGCGCGAGGTGTTCCAGAAGGTGCGCACGGGCCCGCCTCCGCCGCCACCGGGCGCGAAGAAGGCCCGGTCGGTCGACGTCGACATGGACTGAGCGTGACGACGGACTGTAGCTGTCTCACGCCGCCGTTCAGCTTCCGCGACTACGACGAGACGCCGATCGGCGTCGACACCACGAACGGGCGCCACGGTGAGGTCTCGTTCAAGACCTGCCGCCAGTGCGGCGCGAGCTGGCTGCACTACTTCGTCGAGTACGAGGCGTTCACGAAGTCAGGCCGCTGGTATCGCGGCCTGATGACGGCGGAGCTCCAGCGAACGGTCACCGCCGAAACGGCGGTCGCCGTGATCGCGAGCTTGCCCTGGTACTTCTTCGGCGGCAGCTACTTCGAGTCGACGGGGCAGCGAGGCTCCGGCCCGCCGCGCGTCGCCCCCTGACGACGCATCCCGTTGACATCGGCTCGAGCGCCCTTAGGTTGCCAGCGTGGCGAAACGCCGGAAGCACCGCCGCGAAAGACCGCGACGAGCTCTGGCTCGATCTCCGACGCCGCCCGACCCGATCCCGGAGATGGCCGCGGCCGCCGAGCGCATGGTCGCGACCGAGATCCTCACGGAGCGAGAGATCGCGGCGATCGAGCGACCGCCAGCGGGGCTCGCCGCCCGCTACCACCGATGGCGCATGCGGCGACGCGGACGACAGATCAACGCAGCATTCGCCGCGGCAGAGCGCAAGCTCGAGATCGAGCCGCGTCCATCGACAAGCCTGTTCGCTCGGGCGCGCCGTGCGCTTGCGGCGCGCCGGCATCGCAAGATGGTGCGCGAGCTCGACCGCTCGCTATCGAGCCTCGAGCGCGAGGACCACACCTCGGCGGCGCTGCTCGGAATCCTCACCGAGCGCGTCGCACTCGCGTCGAGCGCTCACGCGTCCGCGCACGAGCTCGCCTCGACGCTCGAGCTCGCACAACGCGTCGCCGACGACTACGCAGGTTTCATCCTGCGCGTCCGCGCGTTGCCAGCGTCCGACGACGCTGCGCGCACGCTTGCCCGACTCGAGGCGGGGCGCAGGCGGATCGCCGAAGCGATCGAACACCTGCGCGCACTCGCTGCTCGTTCCGTCGTGCCACCGGGTGGAATCGCACCACCTCGCCGAGGTTAGGAATCCCGGGTCGCGATCTACGCACGGGGGCTCGCGTGCCACCGGGTGGAATCGCACCACCCCTCCGAGATTCGAAGACTCAGGTCGCGATCTACGCGCGGGGGCTCGACGTCGATGCTGTGGTGCCACCGGATGGATTCGCACCATCTCGCCAAGATTCGGAATCTCAGGTCGCGATCTACGCGCGGGGGCATGAGCGCCTGAGGGGCGCATCGTCGTCGGGACCCAGGGGATTGCACCCTGCACGACCGCCTTGTCACGGCGGTAACACCCCTAGGTGAACTGGTCCCGAAACGGATCATGTCGTTGTCGTCGTCGGGACCCAGGGGATTGCACCCTGCACAACCGATTTGTAAGAACGGTTCCAACCCTAGTTGAACTGATCCCGAAGCTTTCTTGGAGCACTCGCCCGGAGTCGCACCGGGGTGACGCGGGTTGCAGCCGCGGGCCTAGCTACTCGGCCACGAGTGCGCAGTGGTGGACCTGACGGGAATCGCACCCGTATCGCCGCCGTGCGAGGACAGCATTCTCCTGTTGAAATACAGGCCCAGAGCGCCTCTAAACGGAATCGAACCGTCCTCGACACTGATCGACAATCAGCCGACGTCACCAGACGTCTCTAAAGGCATGAGAGAAGGTCGCGCCGTCGCGTTATCGGAGCGAGCTGTTGGATCTTCGCCCTCGCTTCCAGCCCGCCATTGCGTCCTTGCAGGGTCGGCACCGAGGTGGCCCGCAGTCGTGATAGGCGGCAATGGTTCCGTGCGGGGCCGGTGGCTTCGGCGGTCGAGTTGGAATCGGAGCGAGTGCCTCGCGTCGGTGAATCGCTCCGGTCCAGTCACCGAACAGCCCGAGAGTTCGCGCCCGACGCATGGCGCGAGCAACGACGACCCACGCTTCAAAGGGCATGTTTCGCCTGACGAGGTTGCACCGCTCGCAAGCGACGACAACGTTCGAACGCATATGCCCTACTAGGTTATCGATCCGGTCAAGCGTCTTGCGGATCGTCGTCTCACCGCAGTAGCCGCACGGCTTCCGAATCATCTGCGAGACGAACTCAAGATCGAGATCATTCGTCCGCTGTCTCCGCCGGTCGGACCGGCGCGCATCGAGCAGAATCATCTGAGCGACCGCTGCGCGCCGTCGATGCTTCCGCTGGAGCCCAACGGCCTCGCGATTCCGCCGATACCATTCGCGTGCCCACCTGTTCTGTTCTTCCCGATCCATCCCTTCTTGTTTCTAGTGGTTCCCTCTGACATCACGATCGTGAATTCCTCCTCGGACGAGCGCCTCTAAAGGGGATCGAACCCTCCTTGAACACTGATAGACAATCAGCCGACGTCACCAGACGTCTCTAGAGGCAAACAGCAGACGTTTCGTGGACCCGTAGGGAATCGAACCCTGATCTCTGCGTTGCAAGCGCAGCGTCTTCCCGTTAGACGACGAGCCCAGATGGAAGGGGAGGATCGATTCGAACGATCAACCTCGAGCGTTCAGAGCGCTGTGTTCTGCCAGTTGAACTACTCCCCCAAGAAAAAGAGCGAGTACGGGTGGAAGGAGTCGTATGCAACGACTCGGACTCAAGAGATCCGCCGTCGTGCCGTTGGACGCACACCCGCTCGCGAGCGATGACGATGAGGAGAACGAACAGAAAAAACCTGGATGCGGCGGCCGCACGATTGCCGCCGAACGGCCACCGCATCACTTCACACGATCTCCGTACCCTCCTCGTGATCGATCTCGCCCGCCCAGTACACGTAGTCACGCCACGCGTCCGGAACCGACTTGGTGCTCACACGGATCTGGACCGACGGAATCCACGCCGGCCGGATCGGGGTCGTACGGAGCAGCATCTTCGCCTCCGCCGGCGTGCGGTTCGCCTTCTTGGCGTTGCACGAGTAGCAGCAGGAAACGATGTTCTCCCAGGTCGTCCGACCACCGCGCGAACGCGGGATGACGTGGTCGTACGTGAGCTCGTCGATCGAGCACTTCGCGCCGCAGTACTGGCAGCGGTAACCGTCACGCGCGTAGATGTTGACGCGCGAGAACTTCACCGGCTTGGAGTGGCGGCGGAACGCCTTGCGCAGGCGCACGACTGCCGGGACCTTGACGATCATCGACATCGCGCGGATCTCCGCGTCGTACTCCTCGACGATGTCGACCTTGTCGAGCGTCAT
>JANOPP010000415.1:0-20755 GCA_031421915.1 Myxococcales bacterium
GCGCGGCCTGTAACACGCTGAAGACCACGCCGAACCCGGCCGTCTCGGCGACCTTCCCCTGCGGCAGCATCATCTTCTAGCCGAAGAATCCGCTCTGCCTGGAATCCCGGCGCGCGCGTGAACAACGCCCGCGCCGGAGTCGTTTTCGGAGGCCTACCGCGGCGGCTCGAGCGTGCGCGCCATCCGCAGGGCGCGCTGGCCACGATCATAGGTGGCGGAGCCCTCGACCATGCGGAAGCCAGCGCGGGCGTACATGCGCTGCGCCCCCGTGTTGGTCTCGGCGACCGTCAGGCGGAGCGTCTCGATCCGGCTCGCCGGGGCGACCCGCTCGGCGACCTCGATCACGTGCGCGAGGAGCTTGTTGCCGATACCGCGGCGCTGCTGCGATGGAAGTACCGCGAGCGCGAGGAGGTCCGCGACGACCTGGGACGGCCCCTGGCCGGTGCCCGTCGGGTCCTCCATGTAGAAGCCGAGCATGGCGAACCCGCGCCCACGGCCGTGCATGTCGTGGTCGATCCACGACAGGACGCCCGGCTGCTCCAGCCACGACGGCAGGATGCGCGTGTAGTCACCGAGGTCGGCGTAGGCCTCGGCCCCGGTCGCGATGATCCAGGGGTGGTCCGCGACCTCGGCGCGACGAATCATCGACCCCTATCCTACAACCCGCTGGGGCGTTGGATCAGGTGCTCAGGAGGCGAAGCCGCCACCCTGAACGTCGCTGTCGGTGCGAGCTCGAGGGGTGGAGGTGCCAGCGGCCACGGCCGGCTTGCGCGCCGGCAGGGCGCTCATGGCGCGCACGTTGTCAGTAACCGTACCCGAGGCGAGGGCGCGCAGCGTGTAGCGACCGGGCGAGGTCCGCACGAACAGTGACGTCTCGCCCTTCCGCTTCAGGTCCATCGAGAGGTCGCGGGCGACCACGGTGTCAGGAGTCTTGGACTTGCTGGGAAGGCGCACACCGGCTCGTTCCACGATTTCGCGGACCGACATCGGTACAGCGGTCTCGCGGAGAATTTCCTCAACCACAGCAAGCGTACTCATGACCGTCGTGCCTCCCTCGAGAAAATTTGCGAACCCAGTACCGTCGAGACCGAGCCATCCTAGCTCTGCCACCTTCCGGAACCAGTCTTGACATCAGTTTTTTTTCGACCACGTGCAGGTCGCGTGAACCGGGTCTGATCGAGGTTGAAATTTTCCACCGCTGTGGTCCGTCTACGGCCCACGCACGTTGCGGCGAGCGGCCCGTTGGGCGAATGCTCGGTCGGGGCGCGCGCGCCCAGGGAGGATGCACGCTATGTCGTTCGGAATCGTCGAGGTCATCACGCTGCTGCTCGGAATGTCGGGATTCGGTCTCCAGGCCAATCCCAAGGCTCCTACGCCGGATCAGTCGCTCCAGTATGCGATGCCGGATCCAGACGTTGTCGTGCACTTCGACGTCGCGGCGGTCGTGCCAGGAAATTACAAGGTCCTCCAGAACCTGCCCAATCAGCCGCAGATCAAGGCCTCGGCCGAGCTGTCGAAGATGGTTCGTCAGGCGATCGGCGAGGTCGAGGGGGCACGCGGCCTGGCCAAGGGCGCGACGGGTCTCGACCTGGTGACCGACATCAGCGATGCGACCGTGTTCGTCACGCTCCTGCCGCAGCAACAGCCGACGTTCGTCGCGGTGGTTCACGGCAAGTTCTCGACGGCGACTGTCGACAAGATCGCGAAGCTGACCAAGGGCACCGTGTCCAGGGTCGGTACCGCGATGATGGTCGAGATGGGCAAGGACCCCGCGATCGGCGTGACCAAGGACGGCGTGCTGATCGCCGGCACGGCGAACCTGGTCCGCGAGCGGCTCTCCGATACCTGGCGGATGCCGGCTCGCGCGGCGGGTGGAAACCTCGCGTTTGCGGCCGAGCTGCTCGCCGCCAAGCCGATCTATGCCGTGTCGCTGACGCTGTCGGCGGGTGCGCGCAAGCAGGTCCTGGCGGAGATGGGCCCCGACAAGAACTTCGTGACGGACCTGGTCGTCCGCCACAAGGCGGCCGGGTTCTCGGTGTTCGCGGACGGCGTCGGCTGGACGTGGATCGACTCGAGCAAGGCCGGCATGGACGCGATGGCGATGACGTCCGAGGGGGCGCTCGAGCTCCTCAAGGCGATGCAGATCGCGCCGCGTGGGTTTGCGAAGATCGCGCTCGGGGCGATCGATTCGTACAAGGGCAAGGACAAGAAGATCGACGAGCTGATCCGCCGCAAGGGCGACGTCTTGAAGATCATCGAGAGCTACACCGGCGACGGTAACTTCAAGACGAAGATCGACCGCGACGCGAAGGCGAACAAGCTGACCGTGCGCGCGACCGGCGCCACCCTGTCCGAGGTCGTGCCGGCGGGCTTCTTCATCCCGGCCGCCGTGATCGGCTGGCTCACGGTCGCCCGTGGGTCCGATGCGCCGCCGCCGATGCAGATTCCCGCACCGTCGAAGTCGCCCGGCCTCGCGCCGAAGAAGACCTAGCCTGCAGAGCGCAGGTCGGCCGAGCGCAGCTCGACCGGCCGCAGGTGGCCGACCATCTCGCGGATGGAGGTCAGGCCCTCGAACTCGAGTCCGTTGGACTCCTCTTCGACGAAGACCTCGATGATCATGTCATCCTCGATCACCGCGGTGATCTCGCGCGTGTGGCGGCGCTCGCCGACGCGGCGCTCGTAGCGGAACACGCGGCCATCGGCCTTGCCGAACCGCCGGTCCTTGCCGCGACGCTCGCGTGAGACCGCGATCCGGAGCTCGGCGATCGTCGTCGGCATCGGCGTCAGCGCCAGAAGCTGGCCCGAGCAGTTGAAGCACATCGGCTTCCAGGTGCCGTAGAGCTCGACCTGCCGGAGCACCTTGCGGCGCTTCTCGGGACAGGTGACGCACTTGGCGCCCATCCCGACGGGTCGCGTATCGACCCAGCGCGCGTAGCAGCCCCAGCAGCGGCCGCGACGAAGCTCGCCGACAGTCGCATGACAGACCTCGCACTCGCGGAAGCGGTCGCTCACCCTTCGGTGGTACGGCCGCTGGATCCGGGGGACAACTTTTCGGCTAGGCTGTCCCCGCTGTGCCGTCGACGCGTGCGCTCATCCATGCCCCGTGGTCGGCCTCGAAGGTCTCGACGGCGCTGCGCTGTCCGCGGCTGTTTCACTTCAAGTACATCCAGAAGCTCAAGGAGCCGGAGGTCATGCCAGAGGCGCGGATCGGTAAGGCGATCCACAAGGCGCTCGAGCAGGTGCTGATGGGAACGGCGGTCGAGGAGGCGACCAGCACCGTGCGCGCGGAGCTGCCCTCCGAGATCGAGCAGATGCGATACGACAACCTGTCGACCGGGATTCCAGCGTTCGTCACGCGCATCGGGCAGTTTCGCCGGCGGCGCCGGGTGGCGCGGCAGCTCGTCGAGTACTCGCTCGCGGTGCGCGAGGATCTGACGACAACGCAGTTCTACTCGGGCGACGCGTACTACCGGGGCGTGCTGGACCTCGGCTACCTGTTCGAGGACGACTCGCTTGCGCTGATCGATCACAAGACGGGTGCGCGCATCCCGGGCAGCTCGATCGCGGATCAACTCGAGGGCTATGCGGTGCTCGCGGCGTCGGCGTTTCGCCACGTGAAGCGGTTCTGGCTCGGCATTCACTGGATCGCCGAGCGCGCGGTCGAGTGGAGCACGCCGGTGCCTCCCGAGGACGTCATCGACCGGATGGTCCCCGACCTCCTCGACAACATCGAGGCAGCGGCGCTCGCCGTCGACGATGGGCCGCGGCCCAACCCGGGTTCGTGGTGCGACCGCTGCAGCTACCGCGGCGTGTGCCCCGCGAGCAACGAGATCCGGTACGAGCCCGTCGAGTGGTACGAGGATGACGAAGATTGACGCCCGCCTCGCGCTCGCGCAGAGGCAACGCCGGTTCGAATGGGACCTCGCGCACGCGGAGCAGACGCGGGTCGCCGCGAGGCTCGTCGCCGGCAAGACGCATGACCTGATGAACCTCGTGCAGATCGTGCAGCTCGCCTCGAACGAGCTCGCGTCGCGGTGCGACCCGACCGGCGTCGAGTTCATCGACGATCTGAAGCGCGCGGCGGTCGATGCGCAGACGTCGCTGACGTCGCTGATGGAGGTCGCGCGGCCAGAGCCTGTCGTCGTGCGCGGGCCGGCGGTCGGCGCGACCGTGACGCGCGTGCTCGCCGAGATCCGGGCCGCCGTGGAGGTGGATCTGCACCTCGCCGTCCGCGCCGAGACGGCGACCTCGCTCGCCGCCGAGCACCTCGAGCATCTGGTGATCGGACTCGCGCTCGATGCCGCCGACGCGCCGCGGATCGACCTGTTCGTCCGCGACCGCACGATCGACGGCAGGCCATGGGTCGAGATCGTGCGCGGCGCCGACCCGCCCGACGGAGGGGATGGCTTCGACCTCCGGGTTGTCGAGCTGCTCGCGAAGCTCGGCGGCGGCGAGCTCGCGCGCTCGGACCGCCGCGGAGGCGGGACCGAGCTCGTCGTCGCCCTGCCCGCGCTCGGTGACTAGCGCGACTCGGCGAGGACGTTGAAGCCCTCGCGCGTGACCGAGCTGTCGCTGACGAACTTCAGGTAGAAGTACTGCCCGACGAACTCGTCGGTCGCCGACGGGCCGACCGTGCCGCTGTAGCGCTTGGTGCGGCTCCACGCGCCGTTGACCCAGGTCCACACCTCGAGGAAGTCGTAGTTGGTCTCGAGGTTGAACGCGCCGGCCGTGACGAGGCGCATGCGCGTCGCGCCGGCGGGGAGGTAGAGCTGCTTCCACGTCGAGACGTTGTTCGCATACGGGTGCGCCGTCTCGAACGTCGAGCCCGGGACGACGTTCCACTGCACGCCTGCCTGCCACGTGCAGCTGTTCGCCGGGCAGGTCCAGGTGCCGGGCACGGCCGGGTGGATCAGGCCGTTGCAGTCGGTCGGCGCATCGCAGTAGCGACCCTCGACACAGGTGCCGCCCGCGTCGGGGAACGGCGCGGTCCACGTGCTCTCGTCGTAGCGGCACTTGAGCTCGTCCTGGCAGGCGAGGCCGCGGATCGTTCCGCAGGGGTCGCCGGCGATGCCGCACTCACCGGGGTGAGCGACGGGCGCCTGGGCGCAGCCCGCGGCGCACGAGTTGGAGTAGGTCGTACCGTTGGTGCCGCACACCGGGTTGTAAAGCGCCGGGCAGACGCAGCTCGAGGCCTCGCACTCGCCGTTCGCGCTGCACGTGCTGCCGGAGCCACAGGTGAGGCCGCCGTTGGCGCCGCAGGTGGTAAGCGCCTCGAAGCGAGCGATCGCCTCGGTGACGGCCGTCGTGTGGTCGCCCGCCTGCGCGCAGTACGAGATCGTCTCCTGGTCGGTGGTGATCGAGAGGCACTCGGTCCAGTTCGCGGACTCGGCGCGACCCGCGCCATAGAGCACGCCGGACGTCACGAGGAACTCGAAGTAGTCGCGGAGCTCGGCGCTGTCGAGCGTGCCGACCGGCGTCGACGTCTCGCCGGTGGCGGGCATGAAGTTCGTCTTCGCCAGCGTGGTGCCGACGGCCTTCTTGCCGGTGACCTGACCCGTGAAGCCACCGCCGACCGAGTGGGCGATCGTGATCGTCGAGAACGGCGTGCAATGCGAGATCTCGCGGCAGCCGCAGGCCGGAGCCGGGCGGCGCAGATCGATGTCGTTGCCGGTGCAGTTGAGCTCCGGAGGAGCCGGGCACAGCACGGCGCCGTTCCACTCGACCGAGTCGATCCGGAAGCCGTCGCGCACGACCGACGAGTCGGTCGTCAGCTTGACGCTCATCTTCTTGGTGCTCGACAGCGTCGCCCACTCGCTCCAGGTGTTGTCCTTGGTGCCGCTGAGGCGAGCTCCGGCAAGCGTGCCGTTGCCGTTCTGGACGCTGACGAAGTCATAGCCGGCCTCTGTGCGCAGCATCGAGAAGTGAACGCGGACCGTGGTGGCGCACGACGGCACGACCGTCGCGAGGTCGAGCGAGTACGTCTTGGTCAGGTTGTTCGTGTACGGGTGCACCGACTCGAGAACGAACGGGAGCTGATGGCCCGCCGCATCGGCCTTACCGACGCCGGCCGGCTGGGTCGGATCCCTGGGCGGCTCGCTCTCGTCGACCTCGCCCTTGGTGGGCTCGACCTTGTCGTCGTCGTCGGAGAGGGCACAACCAGCGAACAGGCTAAGTCCCGACACCAGGGTCAGGACGCGGTGCATCAACATGCGCGCGCCCGGCGCAAGAACAGTGCCGCCAGCTGGCTGCATCGTGTTGCCTCCCCGACGACGGGTGACACGCTGCGACCTGTGACCGGTTGGCGCGAGTGGCTACTCGAGCAGCCGCCTCTACTTGCGCCAGCGCATGATCCGCGCGGGCCACACGACGAGACCATCCTCACGACGCTTCGTCGCATCGCGCGCGAGGAGCTTCGCGATCGTGCCCAGGCGCTCGTCGAGATCTCCGGGGGCGCCGGTCAGCGCGAGCGCGACCGAGCCGTCTTCAGAGAGCGTGGCCGTCGACGTGAACACGGCCTCGGGCGTGTAGACCGAGGCGCGATACGTGGCGCGCGGGCCGAGGTCCTCGGTCCGCTCGAGGAGAAACCGCGCACCCTCCGTCGGGTGGAGGTTTCTACTCACCCAGGTCCGCAGCGAACCGGTTCGACACGGCCGCAGCGTTGCCCCACTGCGATTTCTTCCACTCGGGGTTCCACTGGCGGAAGATCCACATCGGATCGAGCAACACGCGCGTACCGATGTGCGCCGAGCCGTAGAGATCCTTCTGCTCGGCCGGGTCCTTGGCCATGTTGTAGATCTTCGGGCTGCCGGCGGCCATGAGCGTTGCCTTCCAGTGGCCGATCCGTCCCGCGTGGCCGAGCTCGTAGCGCGACTGGAACGACAGCATCGGATAGGCCGTCTGGCCGTGCGCGACCGGCACGAGCGACATGCCCTGCCACTCGGGATCGTGCGCGACACCGAGTGCGTCCGCGAGCGTCGGCACGATGTCGACGCCGTCGGTTCCGGACAAGATCTTCGCGGCCGGGAACAGCTTCGGGTAGTGGATCAAGAGCGGCACGTGCGCGAGCGTCTCGCGCGCCGAGCCACCGTGGCCGAACCGACCGTCCTCCCACAGCTCGTCGCCGTGGTCGGCGGTGATGATGATCATCGTCTGGTCGTAGATGCCCCACGCCTCGAGCTTCTCGATCAGCTTGCCGAGGAGGTCGTCCTGGTAACTGACGTTGGAGTCGTAGAGCGCGCGGACGAAGTCCTTGTCGGCGTCGGCGAGATCCTTGGGCACGCCGCCGGGACCGTCGTCACCGAACGTCTTGATCCGGCCCTTGTAGCCGCCACTGTACTTCTCGATCCACGGCGACTTGCCGCGCAGCGTGACGTGCGTGTCGATCAGGCCGAGGTAGAGAAACCATGGCTGTTCCTTCTTCGGGGTGACGAACGACAGGCCCTTCTCGAGGACGTCCGCACCGCGCAGGCCCATGCTGCTCTCGATGTGGTTGACGTACTTGTCCCAGCCCGAGCCATAGCCGCGCTTGGGGCGGATGTAGCCATTTGCCGAGACGCCCGCGACGAACTTGCCGGCCTTCTTCGCGACCTCGTCGATCGTGACGTAGCGGTCGGGAAGGATGTCCTTCATGTTGGGCGCCTTGTGCTTCGCCAGGTACATCGACGTCCACATCGACGCGTGCGAGACCTGCGACTCGTTGCCCTGCACGTAGTTCTGCATGAACACGGTGCCGGTCGAGGCGAGCTTGTCGAAGTTCGGGACCTCGGCGCGCGCCTTGGGGTTGAACGGGCGGACGTGATCGGCGCGGAGCGAATCCATGATCACGAACACGACGAACTTCGGAGCCTCGCCGCGCTTGATCTCCGGTGCAGCACCCGGGACGACGAGCGAGGCATTCGCGAGCGTCGACGACGGGCAGCCCGCACCCTCGAGATCGAGTCGAACCGCGCGACCCGACAGCGCGCCGAGATCGACCGCCGAGCCCGTGCCGGTCAGCTTGCCCTCGGCGGTCGAGCCGTCCTCGGCAGTCGCGAGCACGTTGATCGTGCAGGCACCGTCGGACAGATCGCCCGTGAGCTTGGCCTTGTCGGGGACCATCGCGTACCAGGACAGCCCGGTCTCCTTCGGCAGGACGAGCGCCTTCTTGCCCGCGTCGTAGAACGCGGTCTGGCCGTCGTCACCGACGGGCGTCGCGCCACCGATCTGGATCCACGCGACCGCGGCCTCGCTCGGCTTCGCGAAGAACGAGAGCGCGTTCTCGCCCTCCTTGAGCTGGCCGGCGGGAACCGTCAGCTCGAGCGTCGACCACCCCTTCACGAGGTTGCCGTTGATGTCCTTGTTGTCGTTGACGCGGAGGCTGAGCGCACCGGCGTCCTTCGAGAACACGCGCACGCGGACGGTGGGGCGACCGGCCTGAGCGGCCGTGAGCGGGACGAACACGCTCGCGCTCTTGCCCGTCATCCGCGCGACCTTGATGTCGCCCTCGGTCTGCCGCAGCTCCCACGCCTTCTTGCCGCCCCCCATCATGTTGCCGAACCGCATGTACTTCGCGAACGCCGCGGAGCCCGCGGGGATCACGAGGCCACCGCCGCGCGTCAGGTGCGCGGACAGCCGGTTGTCGACGAGCGAGTACACGGGCCGCTCCGGTCCGCGCGCGACCGCCTTGGCCGGTGGGCTCGAGGGCTTGTCCTCGGGGCGAGCGACGGTCTTGTCGCCGGGCGCCGACGGCGCTCCACCTTCGGAGACTTTTGCGGGCGACGCTTCCTTGGTGCTCTTGCCGCATGCGGGCGCCAGGAGCGCGAGCGCAAAAGTGGCGACGGTCAGACGGAGAGTCATCGTCGGAACGTATGTGTCCGGAGGATCGCCGTCAAGAACTAGGAGATCCGCCACCCGTGCGCGTAAATGTTGCCCCGGGTTTCTCGCACGAACCCGACGAGGGCGACGTTGAACCGCTCGGCCAGCTCGATCGCCAGGGAGCTCGGTGCCGAGACCGAGGCGACGACCGGGACCCCGAGCATGATCGCCTTCTGCACCAGCTCGTAGCCGGCGCGGCCCGACAGCACGAGAACATGGTTCGCGGCGACGAGCCTGGCCTCGAGCGCCCAGCCGGCGAGCTTGTCGACCGCGTTGTGGCGGCCCACGTCCTCGCGCGCGGCGACCAGCGTGCCCCCCGTGGTGAACAGCCCCGCCGCGTGCAGGCCGCCGGTCGATGCGAACGTCTCCTGGGCGGTGCGCAGCGCGGCCGGTAGCGTCGCGATCACGCGGTGGGAGATCGTCGTGTCGGCCGTGATCTCGTTCGCGCGGAGCTCGAGGTCCGCGATCGCGACGCGTCCGCACACGCCGCACGCCGCGGTGCTGAGCAGGCCACGCCCCGCGAACGCCGCGCGATCGAGATCGAGATCGACGGCATCGGCATCGACCTGCGTCGCGACGGCCACGAGCGACTCCGCGTGGAGCAGGCCGCGCACGAGCTCGAGATCGTTCCCCGGCGTGCGCATGATCGTCGCGACGGGTTCCCCGCGCGCGCGCAGCTGGAGCGGTGCCTCGACGACGACCGCATCGCGATCCGCGCGGCGCGCATCACCGTCGAGGCGTTCGATCGCGACCTCGCGGATCTGGCTCACGCGCCGAGCGTACAGCGTCCGAGGTCCGGCGATTGGCGGACACCCCGTCCAACCGGCGGCCGCGATCGCGTCGAAGTCCTCGTGATCACACTCCGAGAAACCTGGTCTGGCGGTTGCTCGACGAATGCTACGATGGCAGCGATGGTTTCCAGCTCCGCACCGATGTCGATCCCGCCCGGCGAGTACGTGCCCACGGCGGATCAACGGATCGTGCTGCGAGGGCTGAGCTGGGACGACTTTGAGACCCTGCTCGCGATCCGCGGAGAGCGCCGCTATCGGATGGCGTACCTCGACGGAGCAGTGGAGATCATGGGAGCGTCGCGCGGTCACGAAGGCAAGAAGTCGATGATCGGACGCCTGCTCGAGGCGTACAGCCTCGATCGCGATATTCCGATCACGCCGTACGGGAGCTGGCACCTCGACGACAAGTCGAAGGAGGCTGCTGCCGAGCCCGACGAGTGCTACGTGTTCGCCGCGGATCCGAAGACCAAGTCGTCGCCCGATCTCGCGATCGAGGTGGTGTGGACCAGCGGCGGGATCAACAAGCTCGAGATCTACCGGCGGCTCCGGATCGGCGAGGTCTGGTTCTGGAAGGACCAGGTGCTGACGGTGTACGTGCTCGGTGCCGAGGGCTACGAGGTCCGCGAGCGCAGCGAATGCGTCCCCGAGCTCGACGTCGCACTCCTGTGCCAGCTCTCGGAGATCGAGCCGCTCAACGAGGCCGTGAAGCAGCTCCGCGCCGCACTCGCGTCGCCCTGATCGCGACCCGGTGCTAAGGTCCCCGCCGTGAAAGACCGCGTGTTCCGCGATCCGGTCCACGGCCTGATCGAGTTCAAGGGCATCGATCGACCGATCGCCGAGCTGCTCGAGACGCACGCGATGCAGCGCCTGCGCCGGATCAAGCAGATGGGCTTCGCCTGGCTCGTCTATCCCGGCGCCGAGCACTCGCGGTTCGGGCACGCGCTCGGTGCGTTCCACATCGCGCAGCGCGTGACCACGCGGCTGGATCTCGACGAGACCGTCGCGCGCCACGTCAAGGTCGCAGCGCTCCTCCACGACGTCGGCCACGGACCGTTCTCGCACGCGTGGGAGCACGTGTTCGCCGGGCACGATCACGAGCGCTGGGGCGGCCGGATCGTCTCGGAGAATGTCGAGCTGCGCGATGCGCTCGAGACGCTGGAGCCTGGCCTGCCGGCGACGCTGCGCGCGTTCTGGGGCAAGTCCTACAAGCCGCACTTCGCGCGCAAGCTCGTGTCGAGTCAGCTCGACGTCGATCGGCTCGACTACCTCTTGCGTGATGGTCACTACTCCGGTGCCGGCTACGCGACGTACGACCTCGACTGGATCATCCACGCGATCCAGATCGCGAACGTCCACACCGGGGCCGAGGATCCGTCGGACCTCGTCGTCGACTATCGCCGCGGCATGTACGCCGTCGAGCAGTACCTGTTCGCGCGCTCGTACATGTATGCGCAGGTCTATCACCACAAGACCGTGCGAGCGGCGGAGTGGATGTTCATCAAGACGCTCGAGCGCTTCGCGCAGCTCGCGATCCAGGGGACCGAGCCTGGGGGGCTGCCGATCGCCGGCGCGATGGCGCGCGGAGCGACGGTCGCCGTCGACGACTATCTGCGCCTGCATGACATCTCGCTGTCGACTGCGCTCGATCACTGGGCCGGGCACGACGGCCCCGGTGCGTCGGATCCGGTGCTCCGCGATCTCGCGGCGCGCCTCCTCGATCGGCGGCTGTTCAAGACGTTCGACCTCGGCGACGACCGCGCCGCCGCGGATCGACTGTGGCCGCAGGCGTTCGAGGTTGCCCAGAAGCGCTTCGGCGCGCACGCGACGAGCTACCTCCACCTCGATACCGCGCGCCAGGTCGGCTACCTCGCCGCCGATGACGAGGAGCTACACGTGATCGATCACCCGCGCTATGGCGCGGTCACGCTGTCGCGTCTCCTCGAGGACATGCCACTCGGTCAGCCGATGGCGGCGATCCGGCTGGTGTGTGCACCCGAGCTCGTCGACGAGCTGCGCCCCCTGGTCGAGCACGCGCTCGGTCGTGGCCGCGGTCGCAAGTAACGCGATGGCGAGCAACGACGGGATCCCGCGGCCGCGACCGTGCACCGATGTGACGCCGCGACCTGCGAAGGGTCGAGACCGGATCACGGTCGTCCTGCCGTGGGATCTCGATCCGCGGATGGCGGCGTTCCCGACGACGCCGGCGGAAGGACAGCTGCTGGTCCTCGAGACGCGCGGCAAGCCAACCGCGCTGCCGTTTCATCGCCAGAAGCTCGCGCTCGTGGTCAGTGCACTCCGCCACTTCGTCGCGGAGCGTCGCGCGGCGGGCTTCCACGTCGAGCATCGCGTCGCCGACGACTACGCGACGGGCGTGCGCGAGTTCGCCGCGTGGGCGAAGCCCGCGTCGCTGCATGCGACCGAGCCGCGAGAGGCCGCGATCGACGCACGGTTTCGCACGCTCGCGAAGGAGCTACCCCTCGAGCTGCATCCCGACGGAGGGCCTGGTGGGCACTTCCTGACGACACGCGCCGAGTTCGCGGAATGGACGCAGGGGCGGACAGTGGTGCGAATGGAGCACTTCTATCCGACGATGCGCCGCCGCTACGGCCTGCTCGTCGACAAGCACGGCAAGCCCGAGGGCGGGAAGTGGTCGTTCGACACCGAGAACCGCGGCCATGCGCGTCACGTCGAGATGCCTGCGATCCCGTGGTTCAACCCGGACGCGATCACGCGGAGCGCGCTGCGGTTTGCCGAGCGCGCCGGTCGCTGGGGCACGGCCGAACCGTTCGGCTGGCCCGTGACGCGCACCGAGGCGCTGTCATGGCTCGCGACGTTCGTCACCGAGCGGTTGCCTGGGTTCGGGCCATACGAGGACGCGATCCGCAGCGACGCACGATTCTTGTTTCACAGCCTGCTCAGCCCCGCGCTGAACCTCGGCCTCCTGCATCCGCTCGAGGTGGCACAGGCCGCGGCCGACGCGTACCGCAAGGGCTCGATCGATCTGCCGTCGGCGGAGGGCTTCATCCGCCAGGTGATCGGTTGGCGCGAGTTCATGCGAGGCGTGTACTGGCAGCTGATGCCCGCGCTGCGTTCTGTCAACCAGCTCGGCGCAACGCTGCCGCTTCCCGCTGCCTTCTGGGAACCCGAGCGCACGAAGGCGCAGTGCCTGCGCGAAGCACTCGAGAGCGTGCGCGACACCGGTTACGCGCACCACATCGAGCGCCTGATGGTGATCTGCAACTACGCCACGCTCGCCGGGCTCGAACCCCGCGCGGTGTCGCATTGGTTCTGGGCCGCGTTCGTCGATGCGTACGAGTGGGTCGAGCTGCCCAACGTGGTCGGGATGGGCCTGTTCGGTACCGATGCGTTCACGACCAAGCCGTACATCGCGACCTCGGCGTACATCCGTCGCATGTCGGGCGTACCGACGACGAAGCTCGGCCACCGCAGCCCGGCGATCCGCGACGAGGCGCCGTGCGCGCGCTGCGCCTTCGATCCGACCCAGCGCAGCGGCGCGAACGCGTGCCCGTACAACTCGATGTACTGGGACTTCCTCGCGCGCCACCGCGAGCGGCTCGAGATCAATCCTCGGATGCGAACGATCGTGAAGAACCTCGACCGCATCTCGGAGGCCGAGATGCGCGCGATCACGGAGGCCGCCGACGCTCATCGCGCGACGCTCGCGACGCTCGATCCACCGTGGACGTTCGACGAGGACGCCGGGTAGCTACACGACCTGCTGGTGCGAATCGCACCGGGGCGCCGACACCTGGCGCGATCTGCGTCAGGTATGCTCCGCGCGGACAATCATGGCGAAGCAACGGATCGCGATCCTCGGCGGTGGGATGGCATCGCTGACGGCAGCGTTCGAGATCACGAACGCCGCCGGATGGCAGGACCAGTACGACGTCACCGTGTACCAGCTCGGCTGGCGACTCGGCGGCAAGGGCGCTTCCGGTCGCAACCGCGACTGCTACGGACGGATCGAGGAGCACGGCCTCCACATCCTCCTCGGGTTCTACGAGAACGCGTTCCGCGTGCTCAAGCAGGCATACGCCGAGCTCGGGCGCGACCCGAAGGATCCGCTCGCGACCTGGCAGGATGCCTTCAAGGGCCACGACTACATCGTGCTGATGGAGCAGATCGGCGAGAAGTACGTACCGTGGGCGATGAACTTCCCACCGAACAGTGGCGTACCCGGCGAGGGCGGTGTGCTGCCGACGCCGTGGCAGATGATCGAGATGACGATCGGCTGGCTGAAGGAGCTGTTCCAGCAGACGAACGCGCTGCCGGATCGCCACGACAACCTCGAGGCCGCACACGCGCACGCGGAGATCAAGAACGCGATCGGCGTGTTCGAGGAGCTGCACCAGCTCCACGAGTGGCTGCACACGAAGGCCGACGATCTCGAGGTCAACCTCGACTGGCGCCGGACGTTCTGCACGATCGACCTCGGCATCGCGGCGATCAAGGGAACGATCGAGAGCGGCGTGATCCTGCCGCCGCATGACTGGTTCAAGCTCGATGACCTCGACTTCCGCGCATGGCTGAGCAAGTACGGCGCGCACGATGTCGCCGTGAACAGCGCGTACATCAGCGGCATGTACGACCTCGGGTTCTCGCTGCCTGGTCAGGTCGGCGCCGGTACCGCGATCAACGGGATCCTGCGGCTGTGTTGGACCTACAAGGGCCACGTGATGTGGAAGATGCAGGCGGGGATGGGCGACACGATCTTCGCCCCGCTCTACCTCGCCCTGAAGAAGCGCGGCGTGACGTTCGAGTTCTTCCAGCGCGTCGACGACCTGAAGCTGACGCCCGGCACGCGGCGCATCGGCAAGATCGTGATCGGGCAGCAGGCGATCGTCGCCGGTGAGTACGACCCGCTCGAGCCTGTCGAGCGGCTGCCGTGCTGGCCGAGCGCGCCGAAGTACGAGCTGCTCACCGACGGCCAGAAGCTGAAGGACTCCGGCGAAGATCTCGAGGACTGGTGGACGGAGTGGGCGGACCCGCTCCCGCCCCGCGTGCTCGAGGACGGCGTGCACTTCGACAAGGTGATCCTCGGCTGCTCGGTCGGCATCTTCCCGTACATCGCGAAGGAGCTGATCGACGCGAGCGACGCGCTGAAGACGATGGTCGCGAAGGTCGGCACCACGCAGACGCAGGCCGCGCAGCTGTGGTTCTCGACGGATCTCGCCGGCCTCGGCTGGACCTTGCCCAGCCCGGTGCTCGATGGCTACGCCGAGCCGATGGATACGTGGGCGGACATGAGCCACCTGATCGATCGCGAGTCGTGGCCCGCGGGCTCGGTGAAGAACATCGCATACCTGTGCAGCCCGCTCCCCGACGACGAACCGCCGCCACCGCGCAGCGACCGGGGCTACGCGGAGCGCCAGAACGCGCGCGTCAAGTCGCACTCGCTCGAGTGGCTCGCGCAGTACTCGAAGGGCCTGTGGCCGAACTTCGACTACTCGCTGATGGTCGCGCCGGGCTCGCCGCTCGTCGGACCCGCTCGGTTCGACACGCAGTACTGGCTCGCGACGATGAACCCGAGCGATCGCTACGTCCTCGCGCTGCCGGGGTCGGTCGATCATCGGCTCGGTACGCAGGGCGCGGGGTTCGACAACCTCTACCTCGCCGGCGACTACCTGAAGACCGGGATGAACGTCGGCTGCGTCGAGGCAGCGACGATGGGTGGCATGCACGCGTCGCGCGCGATCTGCGGGCGACCGGAGGAGATCATCGGTGACGAAACCTGAATACATCGCGCGCGGCGGCGATCTGGTGATGGCGCCGCCGCTCGAGCTCAATGGCGCGACGATGTACTCGTTCGTCGTCGGGGCCGACCTCGCCGCATTGCAGGCAATCTGCGACCAGCAGCTCAACGCCGTTTGCGGTCCAGGCACGTACAAGCCGCTCCTCCCGATCGTCGCGATCGTGTGCGCCGACATCACGGACTCGTACTCGACCGTGCCGCCCGACTCCGAGAAGGGCTGGATGAGCGAGCGCGATTTCGGCGTGTGGATCCCTGTGGTGCGCGACGGGAAGATCGGCTGGTACCTGCCCTACGTGTTCGTCGACAACGTCGCTGCGATGGTGACCGGTCGCGAGGTGTTCGGGTTCTTCAAGCAGACGGCGACGCTGATGATGCCCCCGGAGCCGAAAGCGCCCGGCGCGTTCTCGGTCGACGCTCTCGTGATCGCGGAGTTCTCGCCCGAGTCGCAGGCCCAGGTGCTGCGGCTGATGACGATGACCTCGACGGAGAATGCACCGGCTCCCGCGGGCAGCTGGACCGGGCCATCGGATTTGTTCGAGGACGTGTTCGGCAAGGTCCGAGCGATGGTCGGCGACGTGAAGCACCTCCCGATCTCGCTGTGGGACCTCCTGAAGAACGCACTCGGAGAGCTCGTCACGGGTGACGTTCCGATGGTGTTCCTCAAGCAGTTCCGCGATGCGGTCGATCCCACGAAGGCCTGCTACCAGGCTGTGATCGAGGCTCCCGCACACCTCGTGAAGTTCCACGGCGGCTGGTTCACGCACCCCCACGACATCACCATCGTGCCGGTCGATAGCCATCCGATCGCGAAGGAGTGCGGGCTCCCGCCGACGACGTTCCGCGCCGAGCTCGGGTTCTGGTGCCAGATGGACTTCTTGATGAAGACTGGCGTCGTGATCGCGGAACGCTGATGGCCGAGCTGCGCAAGATCAGCGACTACGAAGTCGTCGACGTCCTCGGCCGCGGCGGCATGGGCGTGGTCTACGCGGCGATCCACTCCAGTGGCGCACAGGCGGCCGTCAAGACCGTGCGCGTGGCGACCGAGTCGACACTCGAGTCGATCCGGCGCGAGATCTCGATGCTGCGCGACCTCGTGCATCCGGGCGTGGTCCGGATCCGCGATCACGGCATCGCCAGTGACGGGATGCCCTGGTACGCGATGGACCTGCTGCATGGACGAACGCTGCGCGACGACTTCCGCGTCTGGTTTCCGGAGCCGCTGCGCCCCGACGACAGCACCAAGGACTTCAGGGCGCCCGGCCGCAAGCGCATCACCCGTGACGATCTCGGCGCCGTGCGGCTGCCCGAGCCCACCACGCCGCCCTACTCGCGCGGCCACATCGCCACAGTGTTCCGCAAGATCTGCGATCCGCTCGCGTACTGCCACGGTCAGGGGGTCATCCATCGCGATCTGTCGCCCGGAAACATCTTCCTGGTCGGCGACGATCAGCCGGTATTGTTCGATTTCGGCCTCGCCGCGCAGTTCCACCTCGATGGTGCGCGTGAGGTCCTCGAGATCGGCGGCTACGCGCGCGGCACCGCACACTACATGGCACCCGAGCAGGCGCGCGGTGAGGTGGTCGATGCGCGAGCCGATATCTACGCGCTCGGCTGCATCCTGTTCGAAGCGCTGACGGGCCGCCCGCCGTTCATCGACGAGGGTGGCAAGAGCGTGCTGATGCAGCACATCGAGGATCTGGCGCCACCGCCGTCGCACTACGCGCCATCGGCCACGATCTTCGACGAGGTCGTGCAACGGATGCTCGCGAAGCAGCCGCGCGATCGCCTCGGCTATGTCGAGGATGTCGCGACCGCGCTCGGCAAGATCGGTGGCGGGGTCAATGCCCCGTCCGACGGGCCCAAGCCGCGGCCGTACACGTATCGCCCTGGCCTCGCCGGTCGCGAGGACGCGCTTGATCGGTTCGCCAACCACGCCGAGCGGCTTGCCGCCGGGATCGGTGGAGCCGGCGTGCTGGTCGGCGAGAGCGGTGCCGGCAAGACGCGACTCGCCGGCGAGATCGCGACGCGTGCGGCGACGATCCACGATGTCCGCGTGCTGACCGGCGAGTGCGAGCCGATCGCCGTCGGTGGTGGTGTGCGCGCCGCGCCGCTCCACCCGCTCCGCCCGCTGTTGCGCGCGATCGCCGATCGCTGCCGCGAGGGCGGACGCACCGAGGCCGAGCGTCTACTCGGCCTCGATGGTGGTTTGCTCGCGGCGTACGAGCCTGCGCTCGCCGGGTTCGCACACACGTTCGACAACATCGGGCCCAACGGGATGGCCGCCGCTGCCGCGCGCTATCGCGTGCTGTCCGTTCTGCGCGACGTGGTCAGCACGTTCGCGATCTCCGATCCGCTGTTGCTCGTGATCGACGATCTGCAGTGGGCCGACGAGCTCACGCTGGCGTTCCTGCGCTCGCTGACCGCGCCGTGGTTCGCGCGCACGCCGCTGTTCGTGCTCGTCACGGTGCGGGCGCACGAGATCTCGCCCGAGCTCCAGGCCACGATCGCTTCACTGCGCGCGGATACGCTCGCGGTCGCCCGCCTTGATCGCGCTGCGGTCGGCGCGATGGTCCGCGACATGCTGGCGCTCGACCATGACGCGCCTGCCCTCGCCGACTACGTCGCGACGCGCTCCGAGGGCAATCCTCTGTTCGCCGCCGAGTATCTGCGACTCGCTGTCGACGAGGGCGTTGTCGAGCGCGACGGTAGCGGGCGGTGGCGCCTGTCCGATCGCGCCAGCGAGAGCTATGACAGGTTGCCGACGCCAGGGTCCGTGCAGGAGCTCGCGCGCCGCCGTCTCCGCGCACTGTCATCCGAGGCCCGGGAGCTCGCACTCGCGGCGGCGGTGCTCGGCCGCGCCTGTGATCCCGACGTACTCAATGCGACTGCCGCGACGTCGCTCGATGCAGCGCGCGACGGCGTGACCGAGCTGATCGTCCACCACGTCGTCGAGGAGACGGCCGGCGAGCTGCGGTTCGAGCACGACAGCCTGCGCGAGCTCGCATACGCCGAGCTCGATGACGCCACCAGGCGAACGCTGCATCGCCGCGCGGCCTCGGCGCTCGAGGCCCGATACGCCGCAGATCCAGCGTTCGCGTTGCGGTTCGCCGAGCTCGCTCATCACTGCGAACAGGCGGGCGAGCGCGGTCGCGCCGCGAGCTACCTGGAGCGCGCCGCCGATCACGCGCTCGACACCGCCGCGTATGGCGAGGCGCGCACGCTACTGCACCGCCTGCTCGCGCTCGCACCCGACGCGCTCGCGGCCAAGCGCGGTCGCTGGAAGCGTCGCCTCGGCGAGGCGAGCTACGCACTCGGTGATGTTGCGGGTCTCGCGACGCACTCGCGATCGGCACTCGACGAGCTGGGCCGTCCACCGCCGGCGACGCGCCTCCGCCTTGCTGCGAGCATCGCGGCCGGTCTCGGCCAGCAGCTGTGGACACGGACGCTGCGCCGACGCGCACCGTCGCTGGCGACCGAGCCTGCGGTCGTCGAGGCAGCACTCGCCTCGGCGCAGATGACCACCCACTTCTTCTTCAACGACGACTCGCTCGGTCTGGTCGCCTCGGCGCTGACCGCGATCAACCTCGCCGAGCGCGGCGGCGACAACCTGCCGATCGCGGAGATCTATGCGCAGCTCGGCTACGCGGCGGGGCTCGCCCGCCTCGGGGGCGTTGCCCGCACGTACTTCGCGCAGGCGCGTGCGACGGCCGCGACCACGCGCGACACCACGGGTCTCATCAAGACCATGTCGACCGAAGCCGCGTTCGCGATCGGTGTCGGGGCGTGGACCGAGGCGCGGGCCACATCGACCCAGGCGCTCGCACTCGCGCGCAGTGTGCGCAACCCACAGGAGTCCGAGGACGCGCTGACGATCCTCGGGCACGTCGAGTTCTCCGTCGGTAACTACGACCTCGCGCGATCCCTCGCGACCGAGCTCCGCGAGTCGGCGACGAACCGCGCGAACATCCAGCACGAAGCGTGGGGCATCTACACCGAGGGCCGCGCCGCGCTGTACCTCGGTGATCTCGACCTCGCGATCGAGCGGTTCGAGACCGCGATGCCGATCGTGGCCTCGCTTCACGATCGCGCATCGCAGATCCTGTGCGGCGGAATGCTCGCGAGTGCATTCGCCCGCCGTGGCGACGAGCGGGCGCGCCACGTCGCCGACTCCACGTGGCAGACGATCGGCGGCAAGACCCCTCCGGTGTTCACGATCACCGAAGGTCTGATCGGCGTGGCGGATGCCTATCTCGAGCTGTGGCGTTCGACGGGTGACCGGACGCTCGCAGTCTCGGCGCGCGGAGCGATCGCCGAGCTCGCGAAGCTCGCGCGTCTGCTCCCGATCGCGGGCCCGGCCGTCGCGAACCGCACCGGCCAGTGGCACCAGCTCGACGGCTCGAAGCGCCGCGCCCGGCGCGCCTTCCGTCAGGGACTCGCCGGCGCCAGGAAGCTCGGACTGCCGTACGAGCAGTCGATCTCGCACGCCGCCCTCGCTGATCTAGAACGCCGCTAGCGCGCTGCTTCGAGCCAGTGGCCGAACACTTCCCGGCTGGCCGGCAAGGTGAGCGTCTGGACGATCGCGCCCGTCATCGAGACGCGATCGATCGTTGTGCGATTGTCGCGGATGATCCAGATCTGACCGTCGACGAGCGACAGGCCTTGCGGCGCGTGCGGATAGGCGATGGTGCTAGTCACACCGGTCGTCGTGTTGTAGGCGCGAATGCCCGAATCGAATGCCATCCAGATCCTGCCGTCGGGCGCGAGCGCGGCGCTGAACCCCCTCGCAGTCGTGTTGGCGTCCTGATACAGCGTTCGCGTGTAACCGCTCGTGCCGCGCTTGAGGATGCTCGCCTGGCCGCCGGTCCGCGACAGGACGAGCATGCCGTCGGTCCCGTCGAAGAACACGACCGAGCGCGCGCGACCGTTGAGCCCCGTCGGGATCAGCTCCACAAGCGGCGTTGCTGGTGTCGTGTCGATCAACCCCATCGTGCGCGTGTCGACGAGCAGGACGCCACTGCCGATCGCGATCCCGAGGGTGGTGCGATCCGCGGACAGCCCAGGGCGCGCGAACCCTTGCTCGTCGTTGTGCGGCAGCGGGATCCGTGCGGTGATCTGAAGTCCCTCGTCGATGCGCACCAGCTCGACGGTCCCGGTATCGCGCCTGCCCGCTTGTTTGACGACGGCGATCATCTCGGCGCCCGTCGAGGTGAGGCTCTGGATGTTCGACTTCTCGCCGAGACCGATCGCGGCTCCTGCAACACGCATCCGCGTGGTCAGATCGAAGCGCTCGACGGCGCCGTGGGTGGTCGGGAGATCGAGGTACCGGCCACCGACGATC
>JANOPP010000416.1:0-2010 GCA_031421915.1 Myxococcales bacterium
GACTGCCGCCGCGGAGAAGGAGGACGTCGAGTCCGCCCGCCCCGTCGACACCGATGACGACGGCCAAGACGACGACGTCCCCGTGCCGGTCTTCGCGCGCTCGGGCGTGCCCGAGAAGATCGACGACCCGGTGCGCATGTACCTGACGCAGATGGGCGAGATCCCGCTCCTCACGCGCGACCAGGAGATCTACCTCGCGAAGACGATCGAGATCACGCGCAAGCGCTTCCGCAAGAAATCCATCGGCTCCGGCCTCGCGATGGTGAGCGCGCTCAAGACCCTCGAGGAAGTCGAGCGCGGCGAGCTCGCGTTCGACCGCACGCTCAAGGTCAATCCCAACCCGAAGCCGGACGACGATCCCAAAATCGTCGAGACGCTCGGGAAGAACTTCCTCGCGAAGCGCCTCCCCGTGAACATCGCCACGATCAAGCGGCTCGTGGTGCTGATCCAGGAGGAGTACCAGTCGCTCCTCGACCCGAACCTCTCGAAGAAGAAGCGCTCGGAACAGCTCGAGACCGTGCAGTCGTTGCGGCGCAAGCTCGTGATCCTCATCGAGGAGTGCCATCTCCAGGTGAAGAAGGTCCGTCCCTACATGGACCTCATGGACGAGCGCTCCCGCGAAGCGCGCGCAATCGAGCGTAAGCTCCAGACGTTGCGCGCCGGGAAGAAACCTCCCGCGGAGATGAAGCCGCTCACGGATCGGATCCGTGAGATCGAACTCGAGTGCTTCGAGCCCGCGCCGCGCCTCAAGCGCCGCCTGGATCAGGTGCGACTGCACTTTGCCGAGTACGAGGACGCCAAGCGCAAGTTGAGCTCGGGCAACCTGCGCCTCGTGGTCTCGATCGCGAAGAAGTACCGAAACCGCGGGCTCTCGTTCCTCGACCTCATCCAGGAGGGCAACACGGGCCTGATGAAGGCCGTAGAGAAGTACGAGTACCGACGCGGCTACAAGTTCTCGACCTACGCCACATGGTGGATCCGCCAGGCGATCACACGCTCGATCGCCGACCAGGCGCGGACGATCCGCATCCCGGTGCACATGATCGAGACGATGTCGAAGCTGCGCAACGTCACGAAGAAGCTCGTCCAGCAGAAGGGCCGTGAACCCTCCGTCGAGGAAGTGGCCGAGGCGACGGGCATCTCGGTCGACGAGGCCAAGCGGGTGATGAAGATCAGCAAGCACCCGATCTCGCTGGACCGTCCGATCGGCGAGTCCGACGACTCGTACTTCGGGGATTTCATCGAGGACGAATCGGCGGAGAGCCCGCTGCAGGCGGCCGGCCACGAGATGCTCAAGGAGCGGCTCGAGGACGTGCTCAGCACGCTGACGTTCCGCGAGCGCGAGATCATCAAGCTGCGGTACGGCATCGGCGACGGCTACACGTACACGCTCGAGGAGGTCGGCCGGATCTTCCGGGTCACCCGCGAGCGCGTGCGCCAGATCGAAGCCAAGGCCGTGCGCAAGCTGCGTCACCCGGTCCGCGCGCGCCAGTTGGCGAGCTTCCTGGACGGCGCGACGGTGCCGGACGACCTGGAAGGGGCGGATCTGACCTACGACGCCGGCGACATCTGACGGTTACCCCGTCGGTGCTCCTGGATCCCGCGGGGCGGCCTTCGAGCCGCCCTGCGGCCATTTCTTGCGCAGTTTCGGGGGCCGGCGCCAGGCCGGTTCGTCGACGACGATGACCCACCGTTCGATCGCCGGCGTGGACAAGCGCAATCGGACGCGTATCCTTTTCGCCCCATGCGTGACGTGATCCGCTCGCTGCTCGATCTCCAAGAGGTCGATCGCGACCTCCACCGCGTGCTCGAAGAGCTGAAGCGGCTCCCCGCCGAGCGCTCCACTCGTCAAGCGGAGGTCCAACGGCTCGCGGCCGCGGTCGCGGAAAAACGCCTGGCCGCGAAAAACGTGCGCGTTCGCATCAAGGAATTCGAAGACATCGCGGTGGCCGGTCGGCAACGCATCCGCAAGCTCGAGAACGACATGTCGACCGCGCGCGCCGACGCTCA
>JANOPP010000417.1:0-2724 GCA_031421915.1 Myxococcales bacterium
CTGGCGCTGTCGACCGACTTCGTGTTCGCGGGAACCGCGAGCGCGCCGTACCGTGAGGACGACGAGCGCGACCCGATCAACGTGTACGGTGCGAGCAAGCTGGCCGGCGAGGACGCGGTACTCGCCGCGGGTGGCACGGTCGTGCGCACGTCGTGGCTGTTCGCGCGCGACGGACAGGGGTTCACGAACGCGATCCTGCGCGCCGCGCGTAGCGGCGAGCCGCTGCGGGTCGTCGCGGATCAGCACGGCACGCCGACCTGGGCCGACGACCTCGCCGACGGCCTGCTCGAACTGGGGGGCAGACCCGTTCGATCCAGTCGCATCTTCCACGTCGCGAACGCCGGGCCGGTGTCGCGGTACGAGCTCGCGTGCGCGATCGTCGACGCGGCGCGCAGGGTAGGGGCGAAGGGCTCCGAGGTCCAAGCGGTCACGTCAGTCCCGACTCCGGGGCGTGCACCGCGTCCAGGCAACAGCGCGCTCGAGACGTCGCGCATTCGCGCCCTCGGCATCGCGATGCCCGACTGGCGCTCGCACCTCGACGCGCTGGTGCGGGAATGATGTTCAACGTCACCGTGGTCGAGCCCCCGGGCTACGTCCACGCGCAGGCACTCGACGAGGCGGCGGATTACCTCGTCGCGATGCTCCGGTACATCGCACGGAGGTCGCGCAATCGCATCGAGATCGTCGGTGGGCTGGGGCTCACTTCGTGACGGGGAACCCGCGGCTGCGCATGATCGCGTTGGTATCGACGTCGCGCCCGCGGAAGTTGCGGAACGCCTCGTCGGGCGGCACCGAGTTGCCGATGCTGAAGATCGCGTCATGGAGCTTCTTCGCCGTGGGCTTGTCGTAGAAGCTCTTTGCCTCGATGAACGCCTCGGCTGCGTCCGCGGTGAGCGTGTCGGCCCAGATGTAGCTGTAGTACCCGGCCGAGTAGCCGTCGTCGGCGAAGATGTGGCCGAACGCCGGTGGGCGATGGCGCATCACGATCTCGGTCGGCGCGCCGATCTCCTTCATCACGGCCTTCTCGAACGCGCCCGCGTCGATCGGCTTGCCGGCCGGCGCCGTGTGGATCTTGAGGTCGTAGATCGCCGACATCAGATACTCGGCGGTCTTGAAGCCCTGGTTGAAGTTCTTCGCCTTCTCGATCTTCTCGACGAGCTCCTTGGGAATCGGCTTCTTCGTCTTGTGGTGAAGTGCAAACTTGTTGAGGATCTCCGGTGTCGCGAGCCAGTACTCGTTGAGCTGGCTCGGGAACTCGACGAAGTCACGCAGCGTGTTCGTGCCCGCGAGCGTCGGGAACCGGATGTTCGAGAGCAGGCCGTGCAGGGCGTGGCCGAACTCGTGGAACATCGTCGTCGCGTCGTCCCACGACACGAGGACGGGCTCGCCCTTCTTGCCGGGCACGAAGTTCGAGTTGTTCGAGACGATCGGCGTGGCTGGCGTCTTGAATGCTTCCTGCGTACGGTACTCGTTCATCCACGCGCCCGAGCGCTTGCCGTCGCGTGCGTACGGATCGAAGTACCAGAGACCGACGCGCTTCTTCGCACGCGTCACTTCCCAGACCTTGACGTCGGGGTGATAGACCGCGACGCCCTTGACCGGCGTGAACGTCAGATCGAACAGCTGCTTCGCGGCCCAGAACATCGCGTCGCGCAGCTTGTCGGCCTGGAGGTAGGGCTTCACCTCGTTCTGATCGAGGTCGTACTTCGCCTTGCGGACCTTCTCTGCATAGAAGCGGTAGTCCCACGCCTCGATCTTCGCGACCTTGTCGGCGGTCGCGAGCTTCTGCATATCGGCGACTTCCTCGCGGACGCGCGCGCTCGCGGCCTTCCAGACCTTGAGCATCAGCGCCATCGCGGCATCTGGCGTCTTCGCCATGTTGTCGGCGAGGATCCAGTGCGCGTGCGTCGGATGCCCGAGCAGCTTCGCGCGCTCGGCACGCAGCGCGAGGATCTCGGTGATCACGGGCTTGTTGTCGTGCTTGCCCGCGTTGTCGCCGCGGCTGATCCACATCCGCCAGACCTTCTCGCGCAGATCCCGCCGCGTCGAATAGGTCAGGAACGGCTCCGCGCTCGAGCGCGTGTTCGTGATCAGCCACTTGCCCTTCTGGCCCTTGGCGTCACCAGCTGCCTTGGCGCCGGCGATCTCGCCCTCGGGAAGACCGGCGAGGTCCTCCTGCTTCTCGAGCGCGACCGTGTAGGTCTCCTCGTCCGCGAGCTGGTTCTGCCCGAACAGCGTGAACAAGCTCGCGAGCTTCTGATTGATCTCCTTGAGCCGCGTCTTCTGCTTGCCACCGAGGGCCGCGCCGCGGCGCGCGAAGTTCTTGTAGACGACCTCCAGCAGGCGCAGCTGATCCGCCGACAGCTTCGAGGTCGCGCGCGTGTCGTAGACGGTCTTGATCCGCGCGAACAGCTTCTCGTTCTGGATCACCTCGTCGCCGTACGCCGCCATGATCGGCGCCATCTCCGTCTCGACCGCCTGCATCGCCTTGTCGTTCATCGACGACGTGTAGATGCCCATGATCACCGACGCACGGTAGAGGGGCCGGCCCGAGTCCTCGAGCGCAGCGATCGTGTTGTCGAACGTCGCCGGCTCCGTGGAGTCGACGAGGACCAGGAGCTCGGCGCGCTGGAGCTCCATCCCCTGGAGCAGCGCCGGCTTGAAGTCGGCGGCCTTGAACGTGCCGAACGCGGGGCCACCGCCGTAGGGGCCGGTGTAGGGAGC
>JANOPP010000418.1:0-23950 GCA_031421915.1 Myxococcales bacterium
CGGGTCACTTCACGATGACCCATGCGAAGGAGGCGATCGACGTGTACCGCCGCACGTTCGAAGCCTCGGAGTACCGCAAGGAGCCGTACGCGATGCTCGCGGTGACCGTGGTGTGTGGTGAGACCGACGAGGAGGCGCTGCGGCTCGCCGCGCCGATGAAGGTCGCGATCGTCAACAGCCGCACCGGCAAGCGCGCTCCGATCCCGTCGATCGAGGAGGCCCTGCGCCACGAGTTCTCGCCCGGCGAGCAGATGATCCTCGACGAGTTCTTTGCCGGCGCCGTGATCGGCGGACCCGCCAACGTTGCCGACGGGCTGCGCCGGGTCGCCCGCGAGAACAACGCGCAGGAGCTGATGCTGTCGACCCTGGTGCCGGATCTCGAAGCTCGGAAGGCGTCCCTGGAGCGCACGATCTCCGCGATGCGCTAGCATCAGCGGTCGAATGAAGGTCCTCGTCGTCAACGTCGGCTCAACATCCGTCAAGTACAACCTCTACGAGATGGACACCGAGTCCCGGCTCGCCGTCGGCAAGGCCGAGCGAATGGGGACCTCCGATGCGGTGCACATCCACGAGAACGGCTCGGTGGCCGTCAACGGCTCGAGCGTCGCGGACGCACTCAAGGCGATCCTCGAGCACCTGACCCGACCGGGCGGGCCGCTCCCCGATCCGAGTGCGCTCGGGGCGGTCGGGCATCGCGTTGTTCACGGCGGCGAGAAGCTGATCGCACCGACGAAGATCGACGACAAGACCGAGCAGATCATCGACGAGTGCAGCGTGTTCGCGCCGCTTCACAACCCGGTCAACCTGGCTGGCATCCGCGGCGCACGTCAGGTGTTCCCGAACGTGCCGCACGTCGCGGTGTTCGATACGGCGTTCCACGCGCAGCTGCCGCCGCACGCGTACACGTACGCGGTGCCGCACGAGCTGTATCTGCAGAAAGGCGTGCGCCGTTACGGGTTCCACGGGCCGAGCCATCAGTTCATGGCGCTGTCGGCCGCGGAGCACCTGCGCACCGATCTGTCCCGTCTCAAGCTCATCACGTGTCACCTCGGCGGTGGCGCGAGCGTGTGCGCGGTCGACGGTGGCATCTCGGTCGAGACGTCGATGGGCATGACGCCGCTCGAGGGCCTCGTCATGGGCACGCGGTCCGGCGATCTCGATCCTGCGATCCCGCTGCAGCTCGCGCGCGAGGGCATGTCGTTCGATCGGATCGATCAGCTGCTGAACCGCGAGTCTGGCCTCGCCGGGCTGTCGGGCCTCGGCGCCGACTTCCGCGACATCCAGACCGCGGCGGACGGTGGCGATCCGCGCGCACGCCTCGCGATCGACGTGTTCATCCACCGTCTGCGCAAGTACATCGGCGCGTACGCCGCGGTGATGGGCGGAGCGGATGCGATCGTGTTCACCGGCGGCATCGGCGAGAACGCGTCGGTCGTCCGCAGCCGCGTGTGCGATGGCCTCGTCTACATGGGCGTCGTTCTCGACGAAGAGGCGAACAAGACCAAGCGCGCGGCGGATCATGGCGGCATCGTCGAGCTCTCGCAGCCGCGTTCGCCGACCAAGGTGATCGTCGTGCGCACCGACGAAGAGCGCATGATCGCGCGCGAGGCGATGCGCTGCGTGGTCGGAAAGTCCGGCGCGATCAAGAGCGTGCGCGCGCGACCGATTCCGGTTGGCGTCAGCGTGCGGCACGTTCACCTGTCGCGCGCGGATGCGGATGCGTTGTTCGGCGCGGGCTACGAGCTGACGAAGAAGCGCGACGTCACGCAGCCGGGCCAGTACGTCACGCGCGAGACGGTCGATCTCGTCGGACCCAAGGGCGAGATTCGCGGCGTCGCGATCATCAATCCCCTGCGCAAGGCGACGCAGGTCGAGCTCGCGAAGACCGACGCGTTCGCACTCGGTATCGCGCCTCCGCTCCGCGAGAGTGGCAAGCTCGACGGCACCCCGGGCATCACGCTGCGTGGTCCCCACGGCTCGGTCACGACGCCGAGCGGCGTGATCCTCGCGCACCGCCACGTTCACATGAACCCGGCACAGGCGCAGGCCTACGGCGTCGCCGACAAGGACATGATCTCCGTGCGCGTCGAGGGCGATCGCGAGATGACGATGGGCGACGTCATCGTCCGCGTGAACCCCGAGTACGACCTCGACATGCACATCGACACCGACGAGGCGAACGCTGCGGGCCTCTCGAACGACTCGGTCGTCGCCTACGACGGCATCCAGTCGCGCTGACACAGCCGGCGTGTCTGGGCAGGCGCAGCACTCGCAAGTGCTCGTCGCGCCTGTGGTCGTGCTGGGCGCGGGGGTTGCAACCCTTACCCGCATCATGTCCATCGAGCTTCGCCCGGGCCTGCTGACTCCCACGCACACCTACCTCACGCGCCTCATCGCGTACGGGCTTGGTTGCGGGTTGATCGGCGCCAGCCTGATGTTCGCCGCGAAGCCGCCGGGCGTGGTGCAGGCACCACCGATCGCGTTGACCGAGACCGTCGTGGTGCCGATGACGATCCCGATGATGGTCGCGACCGACGCGATGCCGGCGCCGTCGCCGGTCGCGGTCGTCGTCTCGGCCGCGGGCGCGTCCTACATGAAGCTCGCGGACCTCCCGCAGCTGCCCCGCCACGGCAAGCCAAAGCTGATCGCGGAGGGCTACGGCATGACGTCGATCGCCGCCGTCGCCGATGCCGACGTCGCGCCGTTTCACCGCGCGTGGCTCGGCCAGGACGTGATCGTCGACGGCACGTGCCGCGCGACCGTCACCGGCTTCGCGATCTACTCGCACCTGGTCGGCGACACCGGCTACGCGAGCGAGGACATCGACGACTGGACCGCCGCGAACGTGATGCGGCTCGGTGCGCCGATGCTCGCGGCGCGCCTCGATGGCTGCACCGGCGAGCTCGCCCGCGCGGCGTCGCTGTCCCCGATGGTGATCCCCGACGTGATCGAGGACAAGCCGCTCGCCACGGCGGCGAAGAAGCGCGCGCTATCGGGCGCCGGAATGAAGCGCGCACGCGCCGAGTGGGCCAAATGGGAGGCCGAGATGCAGCAGACCACGCACAGCGCGCTCGACTTCGGCGACATCTCGACGAAGGTCGTGCGCCACCCGACGACCGGGCAGACGTTCGTCTCCGTGCACGCGACCACCGGCGGTGGCTGCGGCTATCCCGAGATCAGCATCTGGGCGCTGTATCGCGCCGACGCGGACGGCAAGCTCACGGAGATCCCGACCAAGGTCGGCGAGTTGCTGGTGATCGACCGCTTGGTCGACGTCGAGGGCGACGGTCAGCTCGAGGTCGTCGGCCGACCGTGGATCGGCACCGAGCGGATCATCAGCCGCCTCGATGCGACGGTGATCGATCGGCTCGAGCGGCCGTTCTTCGGGTGCGCCTGCTAGTCAGTTCTTCGCGCGTTCCCAGCCGCGCTTGACGAAGTTCTTGGCCTCGTCCCAGGTGGTTCCGTCCTTGAGGTCCATCCACTCTTCCTTGAGCTTGGACTCGAGCTTGTCGCTCCAGGCCTTCTCGTCGGTGCCGTACTGCTCGCGCGCACCGACGCCGTAGCGGTAGCCGGTCTCGGCCTTGCTCCAGTCGGGGTTCGGCTCGCCGTCGGGCGGGATCGGCTGCTTGCCGACGGCCTGCTTCACCGTGTCGGTGACGCCTTGTTCGAGGTCCTGTCCCTTGCTCGAGACGTCGGCCTTGGTCTGCTCCCAGTCGCGCTTCAGAGCCGACTTCACACGGTCCCAGGCGCTGTTGTGCTCGGGCTTCCACCACGTTGGATCGTTGGTCATGGCGGCGACGGTGTGCACGACGTGCGCCACGGCGCGTGCGTGAAAGTCCGCAGACTTCGCACGGGGGCTCCGAGCGCCGATGACTCAGTAGTGCGGCGGTGGCTCGTTCGCCGGTCCCATCGGGACCTCGCCGCCGCCACGGATGCTCTGCTTGAGTGTCTCGAGCTCGCGCTCGGCCTTCTCGAGCCGCGTCGCGAACTCCCGCACCAGGGCATCGAGATCGCGGATCAGGCGCTCCTGATAGGCGAGCTTGACCTCGAGATCGATCAGGTGCTCGCTGAGCTCGGCGTCCATGCGCACACGATATCAGTCCCGGATGATCGCGCGCGCCTGCGGCAGCTGCGCCGGCTCGTTCTCCATCCGCAGCCGGATCATCTCCTCGTGCGCGCGGCTGATCATCCCGGCCGCTACGATCATCATCCCGACCCCCGCCGCGACCGCGACGTAGCCGCCCCACATCCCGTCCCTGCCGAACGCGAGTAGCGAGCTCCACCCGGTCGCGATCAGGCCGTGGATGAAGCAGCCTATCGCCATCGCGCGCTCGCTCCAGTCGGTCTTCAGCATCGCCAGGGTCAGCTTGATCTGGATGAACAGGCAGATGATCCCGAGGATCACGCCGAGGATCACAGAGCCGCTACCTCCAGCGCAGAACAGCGCGAGGATCGTCAGCATCGTTGCCGTCCACAGGGTGTACAGCACCGTGAACGCGCGGCGCCGCGAGCGCAGCAGGGTCGAGGTCGCGAAGATGGCGACCACCATGCCGCCGAGATAGACCGCATAGCTCGGTGGGAACTGCAGCGGGATCATCGGATCGTCGCAGACGCGCAGCGTCGGCAGGAACAGACACACGAACAGCACCCAGCCGGGCACCGCGAGGAGAGGCTGGCGCCGAACCGGTGGTTCGCTCATGTGGTGAATGTAGCAGCGCCCCGTCGGCAACTCCTGGCACAATCAGCCGATGCGCTCTGTGGTCGTGCTGCTGCTCCTCGCGAGCTGTTACCAGCCGACCGTCCAGACCGGGTTGCCGTGCAGCGAGAACGGCACGTGCCCGGCCGGCCAGAGGTGCGATCGCGGCCTGTGCGTGACGATGCCCGGTGTCGACGATGCCTCGGACCTCGACTCGTCGCTGATCGATGGTGCGCCAAGCGATGGTGTCGACGCTGCGGTCGACGCACCGCTGATCGATGCGCCGTTCGTCCCGCTCGCGTGGTCCGAGACAACGCCGCTGCCGTCGGCGCGGAGCCTGTTGTGCGTCGCCGCCTACGGCGATCGCCTGTATGCGACGGGTGGCAGCTTTCAGACCGTCTCCAAGGTCGACGTCCTCACCTCGCAGATCCAGGCGAACGGAACGCTGGGTGCGTGGACCGCGACGACCGATCTCCCGATCGCGAATCGCTGGCACGGCTGTGCGGTCGACACGACCAACCCGTCGCTCTACATCGTCGGCGGCGACAACGGCACGACCGCGCGCGACGCGGTCTATCGCGCACCGATCAACATCGCGACCGGTGCGCTCGGGCCGTGGGTCGCGCAGCCCTCGTTGCCCGCGGCCCGCCGCGGCGCTGGCGTCGTGTGGACCGCGGGGACGCTCTACGTGATCGAGGGCGAGGAGGCCGACGGCTTCCAGCTCAAGGACACCGTGTTTCGTGCGAGCACGACCAGCACCGGCATCCCGGGTGGCTGGACGACGCAGGTAGCCCTGATGCCCGCGGACTACGTGTTCGGGACCGCCGTCGCGGGGGGGCGGATCTACAAGACCGGCGGCTACACCGGCGACGAGACCGTGCGCATGTCGTCGATCGGCGCGGGCGGCGCGCTCGGCTCGTTCACCACGACGACGTCGCTGCCTGGTCCGCGCGAACGTCACGTCACCGTCGCCGGCGGAGCCTATGTCTACGCGGTCGGCGGTGAGATCACGCTCGGGGGAATGAACCTTGACACCGCGCTCCGCGCGGCGATCGGCCCGACGGGTTCGCTCGGGGCGTGGACCGCGCTGCCCACGATTCCAGTCGCGATCGCCTACGGCGCGGGCGTCCTGGTCAACAGCCGGATCTACCTCGTGGGTGGATCGGATGGGACGGCCCAGACGGCGCGTGTATTCATCCTCTCCGGGTTGTGATCACGGCGCCGCAGTCGTGCCTGCACGCCCGCTGCGAACGGCGTATTGTCGAGACATGATCCGTTGCCTTGGCCGTGTCGCCACGACGCTCGTGACCCTGAGTGCTCTCACCGCGCCCGCGCTCGCCGACGGCATCTTCGACGTCTGCAAGGGCGAGTCGAAGACGGCCGTTGCTGGAACCGGTAAGCCATCGATCGCGGTCGTCTACCTCAGCGACTTCCCCGCGGTGACGACGCCCGCGATGCGCAACGCTGTCGCCGCGACGCTCGCGAAGACAGAGAAGGCCAAGATCGTTCCGGCGGTCGACGTCGAGGCGGCCAAGAAGCTCGTCGACGAGAAGAAGTGGAACGACAAGAGTGACGCCTGCGGTCAGGCCCCGTCGCTCGTCGCCGTGCTCGGCCAGAAACACCCCAACCTCGAGACCGCCACGGCGTCGGTCGGCTGCACGGGTGACACGTGCGAGCTGTTCGTCGATCTCGAACGGCACGGTGCGCGTTCGGCCGATCGCTGGGTCCGCTACGTCGCCCCGCTCACGGGCCCCAAGGACAAGGTCAAGACGATCCAGGCCGCCGGTCCCAAGCTCGTCATCAAGGGCGTGCCGCCCGATGCGCCGAAGGCCGGCCTCGCCGCCGCTGCCCTCGAGGTCGGCGTGGTCACCGTTCGCAGTAGCACCGATGGTGCACTCGAGTCGGATCGGATCCTCGAGAGCAATGCGGCGCTCGCCGCGTGCGCGCCTCCAGGCCGCAAGAAGCACGATGTCCGCGGCTACTGGGCCGAGTACAAGCTGTCCGCCAAGGGCAATCCGTTCCAGACCCAGGTCAAGGCGTTCGCGGGGCGCGACCCCGCCGACGAGAAGGCTTCCGAGTGCCTGCGCAAGGCGATCGAAGCGACGCAGCTGCGCTGCCCGCGCGACGGCAAGGTCTCCGAGGTCACGAAGACCGCGATCTGCCTGTAGCGCCAGGCTTCAGCGGAACGTGACGGTCGGGCCGTCGTCGGGAACCGCAGGCGGGACCTCGGACTCACCCGACGCACCGTCGGCCGGCTCGTCGGCGTCCATCGTCACGACCGCGGGAGGCAGTGCGCCGAGGAGCGCGAGCCCTTCCTCGAGGTAGGCGACGAAGCGCATCCGATCCATCGCATTGCGACGCGACTCGGAGGCGCTTGCCTCGAGCTGACTCCTGAGGAGCCGCTGCTCCTCGACGAGCTTCTCGGTGGTCGACTGCGCGAGCGCGCGGCGGCCTTCGATCGTCTCGATCTGGCCTTCGAGCTGCGTGATCTGTTCCTTGGCGTCGGTCAGCTCGCGCTGGATCTTGTGCTGCGTCTCGCGGAGCGCGTTGAGGCTCTCCTCGAGGCTCGCCTCGCGTGCTTCACCGCTGCGGACGAGCTGCTGCTGCCCGAGGATCTGGAGATCGCGATCGGCGAGCACCTTCGAGAGCTCGGCACCAGCGGTCCGCGTCAGCGTGGCGAGCTCGGCGTCCTTGGCCTCGGTGAGCTGCTTGAGCTCGCGCGTGTGGCTCTCGTCGCGCTCGGCGGCGGCGCGGATGCCTTCGCTCTTGAGCGCGGTGATCTCGCTCGCGAGGCGCTCCCGCTCCTCGGCGAGGTTGCGTGCCTCGAGCGCCTTGGGCTCGAGCTCCCCCCGCAACGTCGACAGCGAGCGCTCGTGTGCTTCCTTGAGCTCGGTCAGCTCGGCCTCGTGGGCCTCGCGAAGGCGGGTCGTCGCGCTGGCGAGAGTCGCCTCGGCAGCCTCGGCGGCAGCCTTGCGTGCGGCCTCGCGCTGCGCGGCCTCGCTGGAGGTGCGCTCCTCGAGCATCGAGCGCTCGGCGTTCCACAGCGTGCGCGTCTCGTCGAACGCCCGGGAGAGCTCGTCGACGCGCGCGTTCGCTGCGAACACGGTCTCACGCTCGCGATCGAGGCGGAGCGAGAGCTCGTCGTACGCCGCGAGCGAGTCCTGGAGGCGTTGCTCGATCCCCAGGTTGCGGGTCTCGCTGGCCTGGAGCTCCTCGAGCTGGAGACGGATCTGGCGATTCTCCTCGCCGAGCTCCTCGAGGTGCGAGGCCTCGTTGAGGCGCTTCTCGACCTCGGCAGCGAGCTCGTCGTCCTTGTTCGCGAGCTCGCGCTGCGCCTCGGCGAGCTGACGCTGCAGGCGAGAGAGCTGGCGTCGCAGCGAGAGCTCGAGCTCGCCATCGACGGCAGCTCCTGCTTCGCCGGGCGCGCCGCCCATCTGCGGCGGAATCGTCGACGTCGTGCGCCGCTTCTCGAGCACCGCGTTCGCGGCCTCGGCTGCCGCCTCCGTCGGCCGTGCTCGCGGAGCGGGCGCGAACACCCGATCGACCCTGTAATTGGTCACCGAGTCTGCTGGCGTTCCCGCCGGCAGGGGCTCGACGCGGCTATCCCTGTTCCCACTGCGTTTGGTCGTCACGCACGATCAGTTTGGACCAAACCGGCGCCGAGATCACGCGTCCATGCCGGTTCTCGGCGCATACATGCCAGGACGGGTGATCGGCGGGAGTGTGCCGGCCCTCAGGGCCCCGTACCGCACGTCAACGGCTGGCCATCGCGTGCGGACGAGGGCATGGTTTCTCCGATGGCGGAGTCTCTCTACGACACACTCGGCGTGAAAAAAGACGCGACCAGCGATGCGATCCGCTCGTCATATCGCAAGCTCGCGCGCAAACACCACCCCGACGTCAACCCCGGCGACAACAAGGCCGAGGAAGCGTTCAAGAAGATCAGCGCGGCGTACGAGGTGCTGTCCGATGACAAGAAGCGCGCCGCGTACGACGAGTTCGGCGACGAGTCGCTGCAGGGCGGCTTCGACCCCGCCAAGGCGCGCGAGTACAAGAAGTGGCAGAACACCCGGCAGCAGCGGTCGTCGCGGTTCTCGCAGGACGACGGCGCCCCGATCGAGTTCGACTTCGGCGAGATGTTCGGTCGCCGGCGCGGTCCGCAGCGCGGGCAGGATCTGCGCGCGACGATCGGCATCGATCTGCGGCAGGCCGTCGAGGGCGCGGAGTTCTCCGCCGACATCCCGGGGCAGGGCACGGTGCGCGTGCGGATCCCCAAGGGCGCCGACACGGGGTCGACGATGCGCGTCCCGGCGAAGGGCTCCCCGGGCATCAACGGAGGTCCGCCGGGCGATCTCGTGATCGAGACCGAGGTCCGCCCGCACCCGCACGTTCGTCGCGAGGGCCTCGATCTCCACCAGACGCTGTCCGTGACACTCGACGAGGCCTACAACGGCGCCAGTATCGAGGTGCCCACGTTCGAGGGGACGGTCTCGCTCAAGATCCCGCCGCGCTCGCAGAACCACACGAAGCTGCGGCTCCGCGGCAAGGGGATCCCGAAGAAGGACACGCGCGGCGACATGATCGTCGAGCTCGACGTCCGGATGCCGGATCAGGCCGACGAGGCCCTGGGGGCAGCCCTGAAGGCCGCATCGAGCCTGTACGCCAAGCCCGTGCGCGAGGAAGTGCGGCTGTGAGCGCCACGCGATTCACCTATGCACACCTCGTCGAGCTCGTCGGAGGAGACGACGAGCTGATCGTGCGGCTCGTCGACGAGGGCCTGATCGAACGCCGCGAGGATGATCGCGTGCTCGTCGATATCGATGCAGTGCTGGTCGCGCGCACCCTGTGGCGCGATCTCGACGTCGAGTGGCCGGGGATCGAGGTGATCCTGCGGATGCGCGACGAGCTTGCCGCGGCGCGCCGCCGGATCAGCGAGCTCGAAGAGCAGCTCGCGACGGGGCGCTAGGCTCTGGCACCCCGGGGAGTCTCACGCTCCGCTTACGGAGTTCTCCCATGTGCTCGGGTGCGCTTTCGCTAAGGTGAGCACTCGATGCCCACCGCACGCGCCGATGCTCGCATCCTCATCGTCGATGACGAAGAGGACACGGCAGTCCTGCTGACCAGTGTCCTGCGCAAGCGCGGGTTCACTGCGGATGCCGTGTTCTCCGGCGCCGAGTGTCTCGCCTACCTCCGTCGCGATCCGGTGGACGTCGTCATCTCCGATATCCAGATGCCGGGCATGTCCGGCATCGAGCTGTGCGAGCAGCTGTACCGTCGCTACCCCGATATCGCTCCGATCGTGCTCACAGGCTATGGCCGGCTCGACACCGCGATCGCGGCGATGCGTGCTGGTGCGTGGGACTTCCTGACCAAGCCCGCCTCGGGCGATGTCCTCGAGGTCACGATCGACCGCGCGCTCGAGCACTTCGCGCTGCAGCGCGAGGTCAAGCGGCTGTCGAACGCCCGGATCTCTGACCAGCCGATCGAGGACATGCTCGGCGAGAGCTCGGTGATGCTCGACCTGCGCCGCATGATCCGCCGGATCGCGGCGACCGACGCGACCGTGCTCATCACCGGCGAGTCCGGCACCGGCAAGGAGATGGTGGCGCGCGCGCTCCATCGCCTCTCCGACACCCGCAAGAACGAGCCGCTCGTCGCGATCAACTGCGGCGCGATGCCCGCGAACCTGCTCGAGAGCGAGCTGTTTGGCCACCTCCGCGGCGCGTTCACCGATGCGAGCAGCGCGCGCGAAGGTCTGTTCGTGCAGGCCGGCTCGGGAACGATCTTGCTCGACGAGATCGGCGAGATGCCGCTCGACATGCAGGCCAAGCTCCTCCGCGTGCTGCAAGAGCGGACGGTCCGCCCGGTCGGTGGTGACACCGAGCTCGCGTTCGATGCCCGCGTGATCGTGGCGACCAACCGCGATCTGGAGACCGAAGTCGAGGAGGGCCGGTTCCGCGAGGATCTGTTCCACCGGATCAACGTCGTCGCGATTGCCGTCCCGTCGCTGCGTGCGCGCACGGGTGACGTCCTGATGCTCGCCCAGAAGTTTGTCGAGGCCGTCGCCTCGCGGCGCCAGTCGTTCCTGCGCGGAATCTCGCGCAAGGCAGCCCAGCTGCTGGTCGACTACGACTGGCCGGGCAACGTGCGCGAGCTCGAGAACTGTATCGAGCGCGCGGTCGCGCTGTGTCGCGGTGACGAGATCGACGTCGACGATCTGCCGCGCAAGGTGATCGAGCACGAGAGCACGCGCCTCGAGCTGTCGACGTCGTCACCCGCGGATCTGCTGACCCTCGACGAGATGCAGCACCGCTACGTTCGTCAGGTGCTCGCCGCCGTCGGCGGCAACAAGACCCAGGCCGCGCACATCCTCGGGATCGACCGGCGGTCGATCTATCGCAGGCTGGAGCCCGTGCAGCCCGACGTGCGCCCACCGACGACCTGAACGTACCTGCAACGTTGGCGTGCACACGGCGAATGATCGTCGTGAGCACGAAATGAGGTCATCGTGCTCACGTCGCGAACGCGCGCAAACGAAGTCTCGAGATCGCGGGTTGCGCTCGTCGAGATCGTCCGTTCTAGTGGGGGGATGGCGAACGTCGACGCCGCTACTCCGCGCCCCACCATGCTGGTGCGCGGCACGATCACCGACCGGCCCTGGGGCGCGACCCTCGCCGCGATCGGACTCTCCGGCCGCACGGGCCAGCTCACCCTTCACACGGCCGACCACAAGCTCTATCGCATCGCGTTCGCGCACGGCGTTGTCGTCGGTGCGACGTCGCCGCTGTCCGTGGACTCGGTCCCCCGGATCGCGCTCGCCGCACGTGCGATCTCGGCGGACCAGGCGCGGCTGTGGCGCAAGACGGACGACGTCGACCGCCTCGCGGCCGCGACGGACCTGTCGGCGCAGGCGACGCAGGACCTCAAGCGTCGCGTGATCGTCCAGCGCGCTGCGCGGACGTTCGCGGTCGACGCGGGCGACTACGTCGTCGAGGATCGGATCACGATCGGGGTGCTGTTCGGCGTCGAGGTCGACATCCGCGCCGCGATCTACTTCGGGATGCGGATGAACCTGTCGCAGCAGCGCCTGACGCGCACGCGCCAAAAGGTCGGCTCGCGCTTCGTGCTCCGGCCCGAGGTGATCAAGGACCTGCCGCGGTTCGGCTTCGGTGATGACGAGCAGCCGGTGCTCGAGGCGCTGCGGGTCGGCACGAGCGAGCCCGAGCTCGAGGCGCAGCAGCGCGATCTCGATCCAAGGATGATCGAGGCAGTGATCTGCACGCTCGCGGTGTGCGACGCGGTGACGAATGCCGAGGCGATGCCGGCGCAGGAGATGTCGCTGTCACGCACGCCGACGCCTCGGGAGCCCACGCTGACGCGCGTCCCGACGCCGCGCGAGCCGACGAGCACCGGCTCGCAGGCGTGCGTCCCGATGCTGATCCGCAACGATCCCTCCGTGGAGTCGATGCCGCGCGAGATGCCCCGCGCTCCGACGATGCCCCGGACATCGACCCGGGCGCTGACCCAGCAGCGGCGCACGGTCACCGATCCGTTCCTCGAGACCCAGGCAACGAGGATGCGGCCGTCGGCGCTCACGTACGACGAGGTCGAAAAGCTGATCGCGGTCGGCATCGAGCTACTCGACCTCGGCGTCGACCACTTCGAGTTCCTCGGTGTGCCGTACGGCGCACCGATCGCGGACGTCCGGGAGGCCTACCTCGAGTTCGCGCGCTACCTCCGTCCGGAGAAGCTCGCCGAGATGGGGATCGAGGACGACGACTACGACGCCCGCAGCGTGTTCGCCCAGGTCGTGATCGCGTTCACCGTGCTCACCGATCCGGTGCGGCGTGCCGAGTACCTACGAGACTTGGACGGCGACCCGGTGTAGGGTCGGCTCCGTGAGCGGCCCTGCACCCAAGACGTACATCCTGCACACCTTCGGCATCGCGGTTGCCATCATTGTCGTGATGGTCCTGTTCCTGAAGTGGCAGTGGTTCAGCCACTGACGTAGTCCTTGCCGACCACGGTCCAGTCCGCGTGGCCGTGGCCCGCGGTGATCGAGGCATCCATCCGCGCCGCGAACGCCGGCAGCATCGTCAGCACGATGCCCGCGAGATCTGCCTCCTCCTGCATCAGCCGCGCATCCTTGCGCGCCATGCCGAGCTCCCACGATGGGTTCGCGTAGTCCGCGTCCGTCATCCGCTTGAACCGCGCCGGCAGCGAGCCGCCCGGGTTGAAGTGCTCGAACAACGTCGCGATCTGCGCGGGCGTCACGGACATCGCCTTGCCGAGCGCGAGCATGTCGGTGAAGCCGGCGGTGAACGCCATCAACAAGAGATTTCCGAGCAGCTTGAGCGCTGCCGCGGCGTCGACCCGTGGTCCGAGATCGACCAGCTTGCCGGTCATCGGCGCGAGTAGCGGCGTGACCTGAGCGACGACGTCGCGGTCCCCTGACAGCAGCATCAGACCGGTCGACTCGAGCGCATTGCCCGGGCCCATGAACACGGGGGCGTGCTGGTACGTGATCCCGCGCTCGCGCCACTGGCTCGTGCGCGCACGGGCGCCGGCGGTCGAGGTCGTCGAGTGATCGATCACGAGGCCCGCGAGCCCCGGCGCCGCGGCGGCGAGCACCGCGTCGATCGCGGCGTCGTCGGACAGGACGCCGTGGACGCGTTCGGCGCCCCGCACCGCCTCCACCACATCGGCGACCGCGGTCGCGCCGTCGGCGACCGCCGCCGCCGTCTTCTCGGGGGTGCGGTTCCACACGCGAACCGCCTCACCTTTCCGCCTTAGAGCGCGTGCGAAGCCAGTGCCAAGAAGGCCCGTCCCGAGGATCGTGATCATGGGGTATCCTAGCCGGATGAGGAGCCTTCGCGTCCTGACGTGTGTCGTCGCGCTGGCCGGCTGCAAGCGCAGCACGGCTAACAGCGATGGCGATGGGGCGGTCGAGGCCGGGATTCCTGCCGACAGCGCGTTCGAGGATCTCGACGGCGACGGCATCACCGACATCGACGAGGGCCGGTTCGACGTACCGCCGCGCGACACCGATGGCGACGGCGTTCCGGACGCCAAAGATCTCGACAGCGACGACGACGGACTGACCGATGCGGAGGAGGGCGTCGCCGACTGGGACATGGACGGCAAGCCGAACTACGTCGACTCGTTCAACGACGGTCCGCCGCCCACCATCAAGCTGATCGCGATCTCGACGCCGTTCAACACGCCGATCGGGATCGACTTCCACGCGCCGACGAACTCCGTCGTGCTCTCGGTCAACTACGGCACGGGCGGCGTGCCGCAGAACTTCGATCGCATCCTCCCCGACGGGACGCACCTGCCGTTCTCGAACTACTCGGGCATGACCGACGAGGTCAAGATCGCCACCGCGCGTCCGAACAATCCCGGCGGCTGGGACTCGGGCACGATGTTCACCGGCAACGGGCTCGACGGTGAGATCGTGAAGGTCTCGTCGGACGGCCTGACGATCACGAACCCGTGGGTCTCGCTCCCCGGCACGAACAACGGCCTGATGCGTGGCTCGCTCTACGTCGATCGCACGGGCCTCTATGGCGGCGACCTGATCGTCGCGACCACCACCGGTGAGGTCTGGCGGATCTCGTCGACCGGCGTGCCGGTCTCGATCATGCCGCCGGGGGGCGTCCATCTCGAGGGCCTGATCGTCGTGCCGAACGTCCCGGTGCGCTACGGCCCGCTCGCCGGCAAGATCATCGCGGGTGCCGAGGAGCAGGGGCTCCTCTGGGTCATCTCGGCGAACGGCACCGCGACCCAGCTCAACCTCGGTGTGATCGTCGAGGACGTCGACCTCGTGACGCCGCGCGAGAACTTCTTCGGCGTCAACTTCGGCACGAGCCGTCTCCTCGGCGCGACCGCCGAGAACATGCAGCCGCTTGTCGGCGACATCATCCTGACCCAGGAGTCAGTCGCGCCGGGAACCTCGGGCCTGTTCCGCCTGCAGTGGGACGGCACCGAGCTCAAGGCCGTCGCGATCCCGCTCGATCCGGCGTCCGCGCCGGTCGGCCAGTGGGAGCACGTCACGCTCGCGGGCGCGAAGGTCGCGGAGATCCAGTAGGCGCTACGGGCAGGCGGGCGTTGCCGGGCACACACCTGCCGTGGTCCGTGGCACCGTTTGCTTGCAGCCGGCGACACCAGTGAACGTGTTCGTCGCGAGGAAGTCCGGCTGTGGATCGTCGCGCCAGCCGCGGTCGATACCGTCGCGTGCGCTCGCGAGGATCGTCGTGTCGGTGATGTACTGCGTGAGCGGTGCGGGCGTCCCGTAGATGCGAATCGCCGCGTAGTTCTCGCCGATCCGGCCTGGATACGGGCACGAGTTGGAGCCCGACACACTCGCGCCGCCGGCGTACTCGACCCGCGCGTGCTGGATCCGCGACATCGGATTGGTCAGTCCGGAGAAGATGATACCGAACCAGTCGCCGGCGGCGGGCGTCGCTGCGATCGACGTGAACACGATCGGCTTGGCCGGTGTGCCGATCGCGATCAGTACGCCCTTCGACGGCGTCGTGGTTCCGCCGGTGGTGTCGATCCGCAGCGTTCCGCCGGGGTGGAACTTCATCACGACGCCCGGCTCGAGGGTGAGCACCGCGGGAGCCCCCGTGGGCGCGGCGACATCGAGGGTCGCGTTGGCCGCATCGCCGACGCGGTATGGAATTCCGCGGTCGTGATAGGTCTGCGACGTCGTGACCTGACCGCCGCTGTCGTCGATCATCACCTCGTTGATCGCGTTGCCCGTGTACGTGCCGGTCGGGATCGAACCCGCGAGGTTCGGGGACGTCAGGATCGGATTGCCCGCGGCACCGCTGATGATCAGGTTCGTCGACGTGGCGTCGAAGCCAGCGGCGCCCGACATCACCACGCCGTTGCTCGCGGAGCCGGTGATCGAGACGTGATCCATGTGCAGCGATCCGGTCGTCGCGGCCAGGCTCCGCTGCATGATCACCACGCCCCCGAGCGCCACTACACCAAGCGGATTGCCGCCGCCGGTCAGGTTCGTGTGCGTCAGTGACAGGACGCCACCGATCGCGCGGATCGGGCCGTAGGCCGTGCCCGCATCGAGGCGCTCGATCGTGACCGGGAGACCGGCTAGGCCATTCGCCGTGATCGATCCGGTCGTGTTGATCGTGATCGTCTTGCCGCCGGAGATCTTCACGATCGCGCACGCCTCGATCGTGATCGCCGCGGACACCGTGGTGTCGTTGTTGATGATGTGCGGGCTCGCGGCCTCGGTCCACGTCTCGGCTGTGTTGAAGGCGGTGTGCACCGTGCCGGCGCCGGTCGGTGTGATGCACGCGCGGGGCGCGTCGGGCGGCGCATCGGGCGGCGCGTCGGGCAGCATCATGACAGGGCCGTCATCGCCGCATGCTGCAACCAACAAGACCAGCGACCAACCCAGGAGCAGCTTCATGGGGCCACCATACGCCGTTCTCCCCTGTAGCGCGCGCGGCGTGGGTCACGCATGATCGGGACCATGCGCGTCGTCGTGGTGGCCGCCCTCTCGCTCCTCCTCGTCCGGATCGACCCCGCGTCCGCGTGCACGATCTCGCGCGAGGCGTCGGCGTCGGTGTTCCAGCCCGCGAGCGGCAAGGCGCCGGGCCACCAGCCGTGGATCTCGCTGTGGAATGTCGCCGGCTCCGTGTCGCTGCGCTCGGTCGCGGCGTCGTGCGCGGCGAACACGATCTGCGCTGGAACCGCGATCGCGTACGATCGGATCGGCCGCTACCTGCGACCGAAGAAGCCGCTGGCCGACGGAACGCGGATGCAGCTCTCGTCGGGCGGGAAGCTGCTCGTCGACACGACGGTCTCGTCGGAGGTCCGGATCCTGCCCGCATGGAGCGGGATCAAGCGGGGCTCCTCGAAGCGCGAAGGCGAAGGCCTGTGCTCGCCCGCGGGCCCCGTGGTCCGGCTCGAGCTGAACCCGGTGCAGGTCGACCTCGACGACGCGGTCGTGCTCGTCTACCTGAGCAAGCCCGATCGCAAGAAGCCGACCGCGAAGCTCGCGCGCATCATCGGGCTCGGCGGTGGCGGCCGCGAGGTGTCGCTGTTCAACGGTCTCGGCGAGAAGGCGTGGCTGAAGGCAATCCCGAGCCAGGTCTGGATCGCGCTCGCAGATGGCGATGGCCACGTCGGCGAGCCGATCGCGATCAAGCTCTAGCGGCAATGGCGAACAAATAGGGCCAGGCGCCTGACGTTGGGGGCCTGGTTGCTGCCGGCTCCGACGACCGCTGTGCAGCAGAAACCAACGTACGAGCCGTCACCCGGATGCGGGCGTCGTGCTCGCGCCACTCACCCAGCGCAGAGCGCGAACGGGCAGAGGCTCCCGACGGGGAACTGGTTCGCGGCAGTCACGCATTGCTGCCGGACCCCAGCAAGCTAGCACTCGAAGTAGGCCTCGAGTGGCGGCGCTCTCCGAGCCCCGCGTGCCTCGCGAAGTCGTACAGCAACAGTTCGTACAGGCAGCGCGTTGGTAGTCGTCACCCGAGCGGTCGCGGGCACCGTCGCAGCGCCTCGCGGATCAGCACATCGATCGTCGCGTCGCTGCCCACGTGGGCAACGGCCTCCTCGACAGCCGCGCCCGCGATCGAGACCCTCCATCCCAGCCCGATGAGGGCGTCACGTGCCTGGATTCTTAGCGCGACGGGCGCGAACTTCCGAGGACCAGCAGCGTCGGCGCGTTGAGTGACGTTCGTGCCCACAGGGGCATGACCGTGACGCTCGTGCGTGTCCAGGGCGATCTAGCGCGGCGGGACGTCGGGCAGCCACACCACGGCCGTCGCGGTCTCGAGATCCATGATCCCGAGCGCGAGCCCGGCCATCCGGCGATCGGTCTCGATCAACTCGAGCACGCGATAGGCCTCGGCGGCGCTCGCGAACCGCATCGACAGCTTGCGCGCCATCAGCTTGCGCGCGAACCGCTCGAGGAGCGGATCGACGTCGGAGTTGAAGGTCGCGATCGGCGGCGGGTCGCGGCCGATATTCGCGAGCGCGATCTCGATCGCGTTGCCGGTGAATGGCAGCTGCCCGGCGAGCATCTCGTAGACGATCACGCCGAGCGCGAACAGGTCGACGCGATGATCGAAGGCCTCGGCCTGCGCGAGCTCGGGCGCCATGTAGAGCGGAGTGCCGAGGACCTGACCGGTTTCGGTGAGGCGGCCGCCCTCGACCTCGCCGTCGCGATCGCGGAGGAGGGCGATGCCGAAGTCGACGATGCGGGGGATCTCGGTCCCCTCGCGATCGATCTCGACCATGATGTTGTCGGGCTTGAGGTCGCGGTGAATGAGGCCGGCCGCATGCGCGTAGCCGAGGCCGAGGAGGATCTGCTTGACGAGGCGGATCACGCGGCGCGGCGCGGGGCTGACGTCGAGGATGTCCGTCAGCGTGCGGCCTGCGGCGAGCTCGAGGATCATCACGGGGCGGCCGTCGGGAGTCTCGCCGGCGTCGATGACGCTCATCAGATTCGGGTGCGACATCTTCCCGGCGACCTTGGCCTCGCGGCGGAACCGGTCGAGGAGGGTCGGGTTGCCGAGGTGATCGTGCATGACCTTGATCGCGACCGGGCGGTCGAGCCGAACGTGAGTCCCGCGATAGACCGCCCCCATCGCGCCGCGACCGAGCTCCGCGTCGATCCGGAAGCGACCGAGCACGACGGTTCCGATCAGGGCATCCATCCGCCTCCACAGCGTAACTCCGGTCGGGCCCGAACGTGACGTGACCGTGACCCGATGGTGACCTGCGTCCGGCTGGGGGAACGTCACCCTGGGTGATGTCCGATCCGACGTCCTACCTCGCCGAGACGCCGCTGTACCCGCTCTCGAGGTACGTCAAGGAGCTCAAGTCCGAGCTCTCGGTGGAGGAGTTCAAGCCCGCCAGGTCGCGGCTGCTGCTGATCCCGATGCACCTCGCGATCGTCGTGACCGCGACGCTCGCGATCGCCCAGGGCTGGGTCCCGTGGTTCCTGTTCCCGGTCCTCGGGGTCGTGATCGGCATCGGGTTCGCGTGCCTGACGTTCGTCGCGCACGAGGGGCTGCACGGCGGGATCGTGCGCGGCAAGCTGGCCAAGCACCTCGTCGGCCTGATCGGCTTCATGCCGTTCTGCGTGTCGCCGCGTCTGTGGGTCGGCTGGCACGATCGCATCCATCACGCGAACGCGAACATGCCGGACGATCCGGACATGTATCCGTCGCTCGCCGAGTATCGCGAGAACAAGCGCATCCGGGTCTTCGTCGACCTGTTCTCGCTCGGCAACCGGCGCTGGCGCGGCGTGCTCAGCCTCATCCTCGGCTTCACGGTTCAGGCCACGCACCAGCTGATCGTCTCGACCAAGCGCGGCTTCCTGTCGGCCGAGCAGCGCCGCTGGGCGATCGCGGAGACCGTCCTCGGCGTCGCCGTGTTCGGCACCATCGCCGCGCTCGTCGGCTTCGTCCCGTTCCTGTTCGTCTACGTGATGCCGATCGTCCTGGCGAACATGATCGTGATGATGTTCATCCTCACGAACCACAGCCTGAGCCCGCTGATCCCGATCAACGATCCGCTGGTCAGCGGCCTCAGCGTGACGTCGAGCAAGTTCGTCGAGTGGGTCACGCTGCGGTTCGGCTACCACGTCGAGCACCACCTGTTCCCGGCGATGAGCTCGCGCCACGCGCACACCGTCCGCAAGCTGCTCGTCGAGCGCTGGCCCGAGCGCTACCAGTCGATGCCGCTCTCCACCGCGATCGGCGAGCTGCACCGCACCGCCCGCGTCTACAAGGACGCCACCACGCTGATCGATCCGAAGACCGGTCGCGAGTTCCCGGTCCTGATGCCGCGGGCCGTCGCCGTCGTCCCCGCGCTCGCTGCCTAGCGTTCGGCTAGCGTTCGGCTGAGGCGAGCACGGCCTCGAGCCGCTCGAGAAACTTCGTCGTCTCGGCGGGGTTCGAGCTGGTCGGAGCGTACTTCTCGAGCTGGAGCACGAGGCGGTCCGTCGTCGGCGTGCGGCCGCGCAGGCGCTGTGATGCCTGGTACGCACGCTCGAGCATCTCGTTCGCGGTGCGCGGGCTGATGTCGACCAGACCGCGCGCCGTGGCCAGCGCGTCCCGCATCTCCTCGAGCGTGCGCTGGTCGTGGAGCAGGAGCACCTCGCGCTGATTGATGGATCCGAGCGAGTCGAGGTACTTCGTCAGGCCCTCGCTGGTCAGGCGCGCGGCCGACAGTGGCTGGTTTGCGAGATCCTGCTCGAACTCGACCATCTGCCAGCGATCCGCGGCGCGCATCGCGCGGCACACTACCGACGACACGAACTGCTGCATGACCTCGCGGATCGTGGTCAACGCATGGTTGTGGAGCCGCGTGTTGTCGGCCTGCAGGCGGTTGTTGTACGGGGTCAGCGTCGCCGCGAGCTCGGCGAGGCCCCGGCGGACGAGCAGGGCGCGACCGAGCGACGTCAAGTAGCCGGGCACGACGGACGCCGGGTTGACGTCGGGCACGAAGGCCTCGTAGACCGCCGCGACCAGGGCATGGACGCCCTCGCTCGACGAGCTCTGGGTATCGTCGAGGAGGCCGAGGACCTGGTTGATCTCGCCGGCCCCGAGCGCGACCTCGAGCCGGGCGCTGGCCTCGGTGTGCTGGGAGCGCAGGCCGTACTCGATCGAGCCGACCTTCTCGACGACCTTGCTCCACTTCTCGACGTCCCCCTCGTCGCGGTGCTCGTCGATCCCCGAGAGCAGGTCGCCGATGTCGGACTGACCGAGGTCGAGCTCGCCTTCGCCGAACGCCTCCTTGCCGAGGCCGGTGGCGCCGCCCTCCTCGAGGCCACCCGCCTCGAGGTCTCCGAAGTCGAAGCTGACCGGTTCCTCGTCGGAGACCGGTGCCTTCTTCACGTCGCTCTCGAGCGTGCGGCAGAACGTCAGCAGCTCGAGCAGGCCGCGGAAGGTCTGGGCCCACAGCTTGCGCAGGCCCGCCTCGGCGGCGGCCGGATCGTTGGGTCCCTTCCGGGTCGCGACGAAGCGCTCGTACAAGCCTTCGTCGAGTTGCTTCAGATCATCGAGCGCGCGAAGTGCCAGACGGACCAGCTCGCCGGCTGGAGTCTGGACTTTCGGCGTCGCAATCGCACTTTGCAGGCGGGGGTCCAACGGTCGCTAATTTTCTCATTTGCGAGGGCTGGAGGCCAGTTGGCGGAGGCATCGTCGGTGGCAGGGGCCCCAAGGCCGCGTAAGATGCGGCGGTGACGACACCGCTCATCATCCTCGGGTGTGGATACATCGGTAGTCGCCTCGCGCGGGCGGCCCTTGCCGCCGGGCGGGAGGTCCGGGTCTGCGCCCGCGGGACGGGGCGGCTCGCGAAGCTCGGCGAGCTCGGAGCCCAGGTGAAGTACCTCGATGCCGCGATCCCCAAGCAGCTGCCCGTCGCGCTCGCCAGCCTCTCCGGCTGCACGGTCGTCTACTCGATTCCGCCGGTAGCAGCCCTGCCACCCGGCAATGCGATGCGCGCGGCACTGCAGGCTGCGTACGGCGGCGGCGCGAGCTGCTTCATCCACTTCTCGTCGAGTGGGCTCTATGGCGACAAGCCTGACGACGAGACCTGGGTCGACGAGGACACGCCGGTCGCCGTGGACGACAAGGCGATGCAGAACGTGATGAGCGACGAGGAAGCCGTGATGAAGAGCGAGCATGATCGCATGCGCACGACGATCCTCCGCCTCGCTCCAGTCTACGGCGCCGGCAAGGGCATGCGCGCACGCCTGAGGAAGGGCGACTACAAGATCCTCGGCGACGGCTCGCACGCGATCTCCCGGATCCACATCGATGATGTCATTCGTGTGGTCAACGCCGTCGAGGACCGCGCGCCCACGAAGTCGTTGTTTCTCGTCGCCGACGACGAGCCGACGACGCAGGGCGACTACGCGAAGTGGCTGACCGATCGGATGGGCATTCCGATGCCGCCCTCGCGCGACCTCTACCAGCCGGGCGGGCAGCGCGTCGCGCACCGCAACCGCAAGATCCGGAACATCCGGATGAAGACCGTGCTCGGCGTCGAGCTGCAGTATCCGACGTTCCGCGAGGGCGAAGCAGCGATCGAGGCCGAGGAGGCCGCGGACGCCGGAGGCTAGATCAACTCTTGGTGCGGCGAAGCTGGAACACCAGCACGCCACCGAGCTCGAACTGTCCTCCCGGCGCGAGCTTCACGCGATCATCGAAGTACTTGCCGTCCACGAACGCCGCACTTCCCCCGCCGAGGTTCTCGACCACGAGCGTCTCGCCCTCGAGCGTGACCGCGATCTGGTGGCGACCGGCGATCATCGAATCTACGAAGATCTGACAGTCCTTCGCGCGACCCATGACGAGCCGGACGCCCGGCTCGAGCGTCCAGGTGGTGCCAGGTTGGAACTGAGGCTCGACCGGGCCCCCGAACGAGCGCGCCATCGGGGATCGGCAAGTGCCGGCGTAGACGAGCTCGAACGGGTTGGACACTCGACGACAGCGTAGCGTGTCGGGCCGTGGCCTACACTGGCCAACATCGAGACCTCGCGCGATTGTTGGTACGATGGCCGACAGTGATCGGCACGACCATCGGTGCGTACCAGATCCTCACCAAGCTCGGTGAAGGCGGGATGGGCACGGTCTACGCCGCGCAGCACACGCTGCTCGGCCGCCAGGCGGCGATCAAAGTGCTGCTGCCCGAGATGTCGGTCAACCAGAAGATCGTCAACCGATTCTTCAACGAGGCGCGCGCGGTCACCTCGATCTCGGATCCCGGCATCGTGCAGGTGTTCGACTTCGGCTTTCACAGCGATGGCAGCGCGTTCATCGTGATGGAGCTGTTGATCGGCGAGAGCCTCGAGGCACGCCTGCAGCGGATGAAGCGGCTGCAGGCCGCGGACGCGATGCGGATCTGTCGTCAGGTCGCGAGCTCGCTCGCGTCGGCGCACGCGCGTGGCGTGATCCATCGCGATCTCAAGCCCGACAACATCTTCATCGTCGGTGATCCGGCGATGACTGGTGGCGAGCGTACGAAGATCCTCGACTTCGGGATCGCGAAGCTGTCCGTCGACAAAGGCCAGAACGCGACGAGCACGGATGCGATCCTCGGCACGCCGGTCTACATGTCGCCCGAGCAGTGCCGCGGCGCGGGCGAGGTCGATCTGCGCTCGGATATCTACTCGCTCGGCTGCGTGCTCTACCGCATGCTCGTCGGCCGGCCACCGTTCTCGGGTGGTGGGTCGGGTGAGGTCATCGCGTGTCATCTCAAGGAGACACCGAAGTCGGCGATCACGCTCTTGCCCGAGCTCGACTACGAGGTCGATGCGCTGGTGATGCGCTGCCTTGCGAAGCATCCCGACGACCGACCGCAGACGGCGATCGATCTCGCGGATCTGCTCGGGACGCTCGAGACCGGGACCACGTACAAGACGCCAGTCCCCGGGATCTCCCAGCCGCTGATCGCCGCCGTGTTGCCGACGCGCATCACGGGGCGTCCGCAGAGTGTCCCCGGGCCGCCATCGACAGGCTTCACTGCCCCGGACCACACGCCGATCCCCGACGGGCACCAGCGGCCGCTGCCGTCCGGGCTCGCGACCGAGGTGATGCCGGGCAGCGCGACGCCCACGACGATGCAGAGCGCCGCGGGCGAGACGGTGAACGCGGCGCCGGCGGTGGGCCGTCGGCGCGGTCTCGTGCTCGGCGGGATCGCAGCGGCGGGACTCGCGCTCGCCGTGGTCGTCACGATTGGCGTGACCGGCGGCCGAGGCGAGACCCGCGCGAACGAGCCGGCTCCGGCGAGTCAACCCGTGGTCGCGCCGCCAAAGCCCGCCGATCCGCCGCCGGTCGAGGCGAAGCCGGTCGAGACCAAGCCGGTCGAGGCGAAGCCGGTCGAGACGATCGAGCCGAGGCCCGCCGAGGCTGTTGCGGTGCAGCCGCCGATCACGAAGCCAAAGCCAAAGAAGAAGCCGATCAAGCCGACGGGGCCGACGGGGCCGACGGGGCCCGCGACCGGTGCGCCACCAGCGAACACGACGCCTGGACCCATCGATCGCGGCGACTAGCGTTCCACCATGATGCGACGACACCCTTGCCTTGGCGCCGTCGGGCACTTGCTCTTTCTCGGCGCCGTCTCGACAAGCATCGCACCCGCGCAGAGCGCCGCGGCCGCGGCGCTGTTCAACGAGGGGAACCGGCTGTTCGCTGCCGGCCAGACGGCCGAGGCATGCGAGGCGTTCGATGGCTCGAACAAGCTCGAGCAGCGTGCGGG
>JANOPP010000419.1:0-2205 GCA_031421915.1 Myxococcales bacterium
CGCTCTCGAGCTTGGTCGTAATCAGCCCTAGATTGCGAGCCCCTCGACGAGAATCTCCCAGCGCAATCCTGGCGGTTCGAAGCTGTACGCCGTGACGCGATAGTCGCCCGATCCGAATCGACGCGTGATCTCCTCCACCGCGCACGGTCCCGACACGTGGAACCCTCCGAGTTCGATCACATCCGCGTACTCATGATCCCCGTGCTGAAACGGGCCACGAAAACGGCCCACGCTGATTCGAGTGAGCTGACCGTCCGGAAGCTCAGCGAGGAGCGCGGCAACCCCTTCGGCCTGTACGTGCGAGACCTCACTCTCGCGAGCCATGCGCGGCTCGCGAGCCATTTGCAACTGGCCCTCGGTCAATCCCAGGCACCACTGCTCGAACAGCGCGCGCACCGTGTCAGGTTCGACCCGGACGCCGATCACTATCTCAGCGAGTGACTGGCGTTGTTCGAAGCGTTCGAACACCCGAGCGGCGAGTTCCCCTGGCGAATGCTGCGGAGTGGCACGTGCGGCGGCCGAGGTCGCGTTGCGTCGCCGCTCCGCGCGCGGTTCGTTCGCGAGCTCCGTCGCGATCGCGGCAACCTCCTTTGGGTCGAACCAGCGCACATCACCCCGATCCACGTGCGGGTGCAGCCGCGAACCCTCGAAACGCCGCACCGTGGAGATGCTGACGTCGAGTCGAGCTGCCACCTGCGCGCGCGTCAGCCGCGTCGCGGAAGGATCTTTCGTCGTGACGACGGACAGGCGCCGCGATTCTTGCGACGGGGAGACAGGTTTCATAGGCCTAAGTCCTGATTCTCAACTGAGGAAGAAAGGTGAGGGCAAATCCCGCGACACGGGGATGGCAAGGTTCGCAGCAGGGTCTGACATGGCGAGATGACATCCATCGACACGCTGACGGCACGTGCCGCAATGACGGCGAAGATCGTGCGCGACGCGAGAACTGCGCCAGCGAAGATCGTGCCGAACGTGAGTTCGGGTTCCCTCGTGGGCATTACTGATCAGGAGGTCCGATCGACGCCGGTGCCGACCTCGACGGACCGTGCCAGATCAGACGCTTCCACAAAGTTGTCGTCGGGATTTCGCGAAATCTACGGGCGCCGCGCTGCCAAGTGCCGTCTCGTCCCCATATCGAAGCAAGAGCAGAGAGAACCGCGCCAAGAAAGTCAACCGCTCGGGTCTGCCGCACGGCAAATGCGACCGAGCTCGTCCAAGTAGAGAGGCACAGAGACACCCGATCCACCGCGCGCGGCGACGGCGATCCGCACAGATAGCGCGGGATCTCGAAAAAACAGAACGCGGGACGTCGGGAACTCCGATCTCACCGCCGGTAGTCAGTGGGAGGCGCGGTCAGCCGTCCCACGTCGCCCAAGACAAAGAGTGAAGGAGCCCATCATGTTCGAAGCCCTCGTTTCCCAGATCACCAGCGTCATCCGCAACGCCTTTCGCGCCGTCGGCCGGGCCACGCACCGTACGCCGTGGCTCGCACCCGTCGCGATCCTCGCGCTGCTCCTTGTCTGGTGACCTTGCGCCTCGAATCGACCTGACCGCAAAGCCCCTGAGTGATGAGGATCCCAACGCCATGAAGTCGCACAACTCCCAGTCCACTGTTCAAGCCGCTCCTGCCGAACCGCCGACCGCCAACGATGTTCAGGTCGGCAACACGAATATCGGTGGAGGGTCGCCCTTCTTCGATGAGAAGCGGCTCTGCGCCGATCTCGGAATCTCCTCGGTAACCGCGACGAAGTGGCGCGCGCAGGCGAAGGGGCCGCCGTTCATCAGGGTCGGACGACTGGTGCGCTATCGCCGTGCCGACGTCGAGGCGTGGCTGGCATCGCGCACCGTGGGCCGTATCAGCGCATAGCGCTCATGCAACCGCATGCATGTGACGGCCTCGAGCCTTCCGTTTGCGGCCCGGCTTACCTTTGATCCGGCGCGTGATTCCTGCGTCGATCTTCGCGGCGCATGCCGAGAGGTGATCGATGTGCTGGCTGATGTACGTCGCATTCACGTTGTGGGAACCGAAGGAGTGGTTCGAGAGCACGTGCTGGTCGAGCTCCGAGACGCCCTCGTCGTTCGCGATCGACTCCCAGGTGCGCCGGAGGGTGTGAACGTCCTCGACTGGAAAACGATCGCCGCGGTGATTGCTGCTCTGCCGGAGATCCGCGATCGGTCCGACCTTGTCTTCGAGATTGATCCCGG
>JANOPP010000420.1:0-6258 GCA_031421915.1 Myxococcales bacterium
TGACGACCAGGCGGTGGCGTTGCGATCGAGGAGGGTGCGACCGGAGAAGTGTTGCGACGGGGTGGCCGTGATGACGACGCCCCTGGGCGCCAGTTCAACGGACTCCCACCAATCAAGTTCCGTGATCGTCTCCGGCGGTACACCCCACGTCTCGAGGTGTGTGCCGACGCCGAGTGAGGTGATGAAACGGACGCCGCGTTTGGCGAGGGTGCGGACGGCGGCGCGATCGAGGTGATCGTAGTGGTCGTGCGAGATCAGCACCGCATCCAGTTCCGGCAACGACGTCAGTGGCGCCGGCGGGGCGTGGAATCGCTTCGGGCCCGCGAATGGGACGGGCGACGCGCGCTGGGTCCAGACCGGATCGGTGAGGATGCGGGCGCCGTCGATCTCGAAGAGCATGGTGGAGTGGCCGAGCCAAGTCGTTCGCAGTCCGGTCTCAGGCGCACTGCGCCACGATGGGCGCGGATCGGTGATCTGGATGGGGGCGCCGGGGACTCGGCGTTCGCCGCCGCAGATGTACTCCTTCATCGTGGGGACGACGGTACCGGGCCTGAGGCCGGCGGAGGCGTTGGAGGTGTTGCGGAAGACGCGGCCGTCGAAGCGTGGGGAGGCGAGGATGCGGTCGCGGCGGAGGGAGGTACTGGGAGTGGTGGACACGCGGGAGGCGGTCGGGGGGAGCGTGCGCGGCGGGGGCTGGGGGTTGAACCAGGGCTGAGGGGAAAGGTGCGATGGGGTGTGCGGCGGCGACATCGGCCGAATGGAGGAGGCGGGGGCACTCTTGCGCGCGAACTCACCTTCTTGCCGAGAGCTAACTCGGCGGAGCTGTCTCACTTTCAACTGTATGATTGGCGGGGAAGCGTACGGTGCCGCAGCAACATGAGCGTCACATGGTCATCCGTGGATCTCGTCCTCGCTGTGCCGGAGACCAATGTCGCATCACACCGCCGCGACGACACCCCGCCAGAAAAGGGGCTCAGGTGCGCGATTCCTCCCGGTGAAATTGCGCAATCAAAAACCGGGGTTAGCACCTAGACGGTGGTTCTGCGCCGAGAGTACTTTTTTGCAGGCTTTACGGCGTGGCCCCTTACCAAAAGGCGCTTCAGCGCCCGCGATCGGCGCTTGGCAAGCATGATTGCGTTCTGTGCGGTCACGGCGCAGCAGAACCCAGTTGTTTGCCGAGAAGGGCGGAGACTCAGGATGAAGGTTCACGAGTACGCTATTGAAGGTCCCTCGCGCCACCAAGTACTTGCGTACTGCGCAATTGGGTGCGCGGTGATTGCGGGGTACGCCGGAGCTTGGCTTTCCGGACATAGATCCGATCCGATGATCGCATTGATCCCGGCACCGAGTGCGCTTGCACTACTCTGGCTATCGTACTCGAGCTTGTGGGGCCGCTTCCTCTGGCGGCTAGAAGTGTTTCGGAGACTGCACAAGGTGCCTGTCTTTAGCGCAAAGTACCGTGGTCTTTCCAAGAGCAATGATGAAATGCCGGAGAGGGAGTGCGAACTCATTATTCATCAGACGTGGACAAACATGGTAATCAGCTATGAATCACCACTGATGAAAGGTCATTCAATCACGGCAACCGCGTTTCCTGATACGAATCGCGTACTCGCACTTCTCGAGCTAAAGCCTCGCAATGTTTTCGATGAAACGTGGCTCAACAAGCACTCGATCGCACAGAACACTGCACGCGAGTTTTCACTGCCACAACAGCTTGTTGTAGAGTTCAGTTTCAAAGATGGGATACTGTACAAGGCTGAGTACTACACGAGCTTAGTGACGAATCATCTCGGTGAGTTCTACGACCTGCACGCTCAGACTTAGTCATGCACGTTGTCCAGAACTGGAGAAGGCGATGCCCAAAGCGGTTGCTGGTGTCATGGGACCAGGTGAGGACGCCTCGCCTGAGGTTCTGTCGAACGCTCTCGAACTCGGCAAGCTCCTTGCGGCGGCAGGATGGGTAGTTCTGAGCGGCGGCAGAGATGCCGGGGTGATGCGAGAAGTGAACCGGGGTGCAAAGCTCGTTGGCGGTTTGACCGTAGGTATTCTCCCCAGCGCATCTTCCTCTGTCTCGGCTGATGTAGATATCGCTATTGTAACGGAGATGCATAACGCCAGAAACAACATCAATGTGTTGTCGAGTCACGTCGTGATCTCCTGCGGCGATGGCGGTCCAGGAACAGTCTCTGAGATCGCGCTAGCAATGAAGGCGGGGAAGCCAGTCATTATTCTAGGAGCAAGCGACTTGAGTCGTGCATTCTTCTCTCAGCTTGCTCGCAGAGATTTGTACTTTGCGACTACTGCTGCTGAAGCGGTGGGCTTCGCAGGCAGATTCAAGCCGGTATAGTGACGTAGCAAGCCGACGTCGGCACTGGACCGGCAACGTTACGGCTCAGCTCACTACGAGCAACATGCCCACGCTTTCCGGGGGGACGTCAATGGCCCTGGCATGAGCGGGAACGCTCCGCTACCGTCGATCGCTCCGTACGACGCGAAAGCCGATGTTGTAGCTGGTGTAGCTCGGATGCAGCTGATACCGATAGGCGGCGCGGCTATACTCGGCGGCCGTATCGATCGCGCCGCCCCTGAGCACCTTGAGCGCTGCGGCCTCCGCCGCACCCGGGGTCTCCGGAGGCATCTGCCCGCCAGGATAGGCGGCGAATGGCGCGTCCGTCCACTCGAAGACATTGCCGAGCATATCGTAGAATCCGAACGCATTCGGCTGCTTCTTCGCCACCGTGTGCGCGGTGTCGTCTACAGATTCTGCACTGCGATACCACGCGATGTCGTCGAGCGCCGCGTCACGCCCCTGGTGTGCCGCGAGATTGCCCGCGTACGTATCCGTCGTGGTGCCGGCTTTCGCTGCGTATTCCCACTCTGCCTCAGTCGGCAGGCGATAGCCGTTCGCGGATCGATCGACGGTGTAGCCGAGGAAAGGGTCGACACGATACGCGGGGTCAAATCCGTCTCGGACGGAGAGGGCGTTGCAGAATCGCACGGCATCAAACCATGACACGCCCTCCACTGGTCTCGATGCGCCGGGGTTCTGGCTGGAATTGTAGCCCATCACCGACGCGAAGTCGGACTGAGTGACTTCCGTTCGGCTCATCGAGAACGCGGCGATATGAACGCTACGTTGCGGAAACTCGTAGCGTTCGCCGCGGGCGGCGCCGGTGTTTCCCATGATGAACGTACCGGCCGGAACTGGTACCATGGAAACGGGGGCGAGTCGCTGTGTTGAAGGTCGTGTGGACTGCGCGCGCATCGACGTATTGGCCGTCAGCAGCGAAAGCGCGAGCGTCGCACCGATGCGGGGTGACAGAACGAAGGAGCGGTCTCGATGAAGCGCCATGATCTAAAGACTGGGTGGAGCAGCGGATCTGCGTACCGACTGTGATCGTCGCCGAGGTGCCAAGCGTTACCGACGATGGAGTGCCATAGCAGTATGACACGCGGAGACCTTAGATATTCCTTCGTACGGGTTCGGCGTCGCACGAACGAAACAGGGTTCTGCTGCATTGCGACCACCCAAAACGTACTCCTGCTCGCCGACCACGGAAACGTTTCCACTGGCAGACACCGCAGGAGCCCTATGTCCCGAAGCGCCAATCAATGCAGCTCAATGTTGACTTCAGGCACCCGACTTGCGCCGAGCGTCAACCAAAAGGCGCAGGTCTTCGACGGAGAGCACGTTTCCTGTACGATGAAGCATCCGATGACAGTTTGAGCACACGATGGACAAGTCTACCAGCTTAGTGCGTGTGCCCTCTTTTAGTTCTGCCAGCGGCGTACGATGATGGCATTCAGCAAACTCGCGACCCAGGTCACCGTATGCCTTCACAAAGTCGAAGCTACAGCACTCACAGCTCAGACGTCCTGTCTCCTTCAGAACGCTTTGCTTTTTCCGTCGACACGCTTGCGCGTTCCGTTCGCGAGCTATATGCAGCCGCGTGAGTAGGCGTCCTTCTGGAAATTCCTCTTCTTCGCCCTCTTCATCCCAGCCACGGATCGGCTCGCGTACAACTCCAGGCGCTCCAAGTGCCTGAATCGCATCTGCCGTCGTGTAGAGCCTATCCACGTCAGAAGCATACTCCTTCCAGATGGCCTTTTCGAGCTTTCCACCACGGGCAAGCCCGACGCCACTGTGGTTAGGGTCGATCGCGCTAAAGTTCCCGAGTTTCATCGCGACTCCGTTTGGGTTTCTGAACTGTTCTCCCCTCTTGTGCCCGTCGTGGACACCGAGGCGGTTCAGAACCGAACTAAGCGCGATGACATCCTTGTGTGTGGCATCCAATTGCTTCCTGCCGGCGCGAAAGTACGCAGCCATTGCCAGAACAAGCTCGTCACGACACCAATCGGGATTGCGCATCAAATCTGAGTAAGGGTGCCTAACGCGACAGGGCTGTGTTACAAGGCGGCCGCCAGGCGCCGCTCCTTCTCAGGGCACTCTGGTCGCATTGTCAGCAGCAACCAGTGCTAGGCGGCCTTGTTGAAGGCGGCACTACCTGCCCGCTCTTTGCGACCTGGAAGTGGATTCAGATTCCGTGACCAGACAATCAGTTGACGCACGATCTCCGGGAACCGCCGTGCGACGTCGACCGATTTGGGTCGACGCCGCACCCGCCACTTGTTACGCGCGCCTCCGTTCTTTCTTGAGCTGCCATTCGAGAATTGCCTGCGATACGGTGGTGTAACTCATCCGCCACGCGATTGAGTTGCGGCCGACATACTCTGGCCGGCTGTTCTCCTGCAGGTGGACTTCGAGAATACCTGCGACCAACCGCTCGATCGAGATGTTGACTAATTCGTCCAGTGGAACGATCCAACTGAACGTGCCTTTGGGTTCATCCCAGCGGACGTTTGCCCGGAACGCTGCAAGCATCGGCATGATCCAGCCAAGCGGAATCTTTCCGTTGACCTTTTCATCGAGAAAATAGAGTACGTTCTCTCGGTGCGAGTCGCTCCTTACGCGGGCCTGCTTGCTCGCCTTGTAGCGGCCGATCTTGAGCTCGAGTGCGCGTTTCTCGATCGTGTCGCGGAGGCGAAGGATGTCGGGAGCGCGTGTAGTCAAGATCGAGAACGGATTCGACTTTGACCAATTTGCTGCTTGAATGGCGAACTGACGTACGATCCCTTCCTTGCGACCAAACAAGGCCACCGGGTGCTTGTTCCCGTCGTACGTGTCGGCGTCGAAAACGGCCAAGTAGTAAAGGATTTCACGAACGTCCACAGGCTTCGATTCATTCATCTTGTAGGCGACGTGCTCGGCGTACGCCTCACCCTTGATGGCTTGCTGTAACGGCTCGAAGTGATCGCGCAGGTTCTCCAAACTCTTAAGATCGACCTGTTGACTTGTGTTCAGTCCACCCGCGACCTCGGCGATCTGATCCGCATCGATTCCTGTCTTGGCAATGATGAAGACGTGCGCGGGCCAACCACCCTCGGGAGGCGAATCCTGAGCTTGAAGTATGGCGTGCAAGGTATGCGATCCATCGACGACTCCGTGCTGCGACTTGTCTTCCAGAGTGAGGATCACTTCCTTGCGCTTGTCGTCGTAGTGGATCTCGCTCGACACGATAGTGATGCCGCGATTCCGCTCGTGGAATCGAGCCGGATGTTCGGTGAGAGTCTCGACGATTGCCTTGTACGTCCCGCTGCGAGGGTTGATCTCGCGCGGATTGACCTCGCGCCAATCATACAGCTCTTTCGGAACGCTGGCCGCTGGCACATAAAAAAGCCCCACGCGTGATGATCCGCCGGGGGCTGGGATGACGCGATACTGCTGCGCCGGGAAGCGAAGTTGGGTCATATGGCTCCTTTGGCAGACGAACCGCAATGGTCGCCGCCTTATATGTCCTACAGTTCGCGCGCCGACGCGGATGTGCGCCAAGGGCCGAAACTGAGGACACAGGAACATTTAGCGAACTCCGCGTCGGATGTCAACCGGTGCTTCCGGTGCAGCAGGAACAACAAGCGTCAGCTGAAAAGGGGGAATGGGCGGCTGCAGCCAAATGAACGAAATTGCGTCCTGCTGCATTGCGACCACGCGAATGCTACTCCTGCTCACTGACCGCCGGTCGCAATGTCAGCAGCAACGCGGGTTAGACGGAACGCGGGTATAGCCCGGGTACATGGTTGACAGAGTAGTCCGGCAACATGGTTTACACTCCTTCTACACTGCACTGCGACACTCCTTTGCGCGAGGTCGCAATGCCTTGGATGGAAACCAACGCCATGAACGAACGCCTGAAATTC
>JANOPP010000421.1:0-2296 GCA_031421915.1 Myxococcales bacterium
CGAGAGCGTCACGAGCCCGACCGACATCTTGTCGCCGACCTCGACCACGACGATCTCGCCGAGCGCGCGCGCCGGGAACCGGCGGTCATCGCGACCGACTTCGCTCGACATCGTTTCGGGGAGCGCATCACCGCGGCGCACGACCGTCATCCGGTTGCCGACCGCGACGCCGCTGCTCTTGCCGAGCGAGAGGAACACGACCTCCCCGTCCCCGATCAGCTGGTCGCGCGTGAGGATGCCGACGACCGTGCCCTGCGCGTCGACCTTCGGCGCGACCGGCGGCACTGTCTTGTATCCCTTCACGAGCGGACCGACGAGCGCGCCGCGCTCGATCTCCATGTTCGCGCTGGTGATCACACCGCGCGCGCGCTTCTTGTCCTTTACGCTCACGACCTCGAGGGTGCCGAGCACCGTCACGTAGGCGCCGAACACCTTGTCGCCCTGCTTCGCCTTGGAGCCAGGCACATAGATCGAGTACCGCTGACCAACCTGCGGAGGCTTTCCATCGGGATAGCTCAGGTACACCGAGTCGCCATCGCCGAGCAGTGCCTTCTCGTCGACGGCGCCGTCGATCTTGATCGCGTCGTCGAGCTTCTGCTTGTCGACGAACGCGGTCTGCTTGAGACCGACCTCGAACTTCTTCGCGGGCACCTGCACGACGTCTGCGCGCGGCTCGTCGGCGGGCGGATCCGGCTCGGGGGCGGCGTTGATGAACACACCACGCGGCAACAGGCGCACGAGATCGCCCGGATAGATCCAGTGCGGATTCGTGATCTGCGAGTTGTACGACCAGACCTTCGGCCACTGCCACGGATCGTTGAAGTAGTAGTGCGAGATGTCCCACAGCGTGTCGCCGGACCGCACGACGTGGAGGTCCGGAACGATGCCGGTGTGAATCTCGCCTGCGGGCTCGGTGTAGCCGGTGTTGCCGCCCGAGACGTAGTAGCCGTTCTCCGCGGGCTGCGCGCCAGTGTTCGTCACCTTGCCGTCGGGACCGACGACGATGATGTTCGGCTGTGGAGGCAACGCGGTGCGCTCGCCTCCTCCCGTCCCTGGGCGCGGCGTGACCGCGGGGCGACTGCCCGGATCGAGGTCGAGCGCGGAGTCGCCTGTCGGACCTGCCCCGCCCTGGTTGACTGGCTGTGCCGTAGCGGCGGCTGGTACGAGAGCGGCGGAGATCGTGAACAGCGCGCGCTTCATGGCGTTTCTCCCATCGCGCCGCCGCCCAGCCGCTTCGCGGCGAGCACGGCAGGCTCGGTCTTCGGGTAGAGATTCACGACTTGCTCCAGCACCGCGCGCGCCTTGTCGGACTGGCCGAGGGCGTTGTAGCAGTACCCCACTTTGAGTAGCGCGTCGGGGACCTTGTTGCCACGTGGGTATGTCTCGATGACATTGCGGAACTCCCCGAGGGCATGGGGGTAGTCCTTCTGGGCGTAGAACGCCTCCCCGAGCCAGTACTGCGCGTTGTCTGCATAGTCGTGGCGTGGGAACCGGCGCAGAAAGCCACGTAGACCGGCGATCGCACCGTCGTGATCGCCCGACTTCACCAGCTCGACGGCGGCCCGGTACTCGGCCCCGGCATCATCCGAGCGCTCGGGCGCGACCTCGCGCTCGCGGGTCATCACGCGAGCCGTGCGTGCGGCGGAGGCCGGCACGGTCCGGCGCGCCTCGATGCGATCGGAGCTCCCCATCTCGATCACCGCGGGTAACGGACGTGTGCGGCGCGGAGCCGGCGTGTCGTCGTCGAGCATCGCGCTCTTGCCGGCAGCGGCATCGCCCTCGTACACGATCTCGGTGCCGTCGTCGGTCACTGCGACGATGCGCGAGCCATCGGATCCATTCGCACTTGCACTCGCGGCAGGTGGTGCTGCGACCTCGACGGGTAGCACCGGCAGCGATGCCATCACAGCCGTGACTTGCTGCTCGCGCAGCTTGTCGAGCTGGTGTTGCAGGTCGCGGAGCTTGCGGTCCTGCGCACGTCGATCGGCGCGGAGCTCCGATACCGTGGTGTTCAGGCGGCGGTTGTCGTCGCGCATCGCCGACATCGGCGTGGCGCAACCCATCACGAACAGAAGCCAGAACGCGTTGCGGGTCATCGCACCAAAAATGGTAGGCCGCGCCGATCACCGACGCAAAATATCTCGTCGGCGCTTATGCAAGCGCTTCCCTAGGTGGCGCTTGCCACGTACGGTCGCTCGATGCCGTCGCTCAAGCCCGCCCTCCTCTCCCTGGCGCTCGCCGCCTGCGGCGACAATCTCGGCGAGGATCCATGCGAGCCCGTGCCCCCACCGGCGCC
>JANOPP010000422.1:0-7156 GCA_031421915.1 Myxococcales bacterium
GTCTGAGTGGTAAGCAGCCCGCGGACCACGCCGAGCTCGGTCAGCAGCTGGTCCATGCTGGCGGCTGGCCCGATGAAGCGGCGCTCGCTCGGGTGCTCGCGGAAGTACGCATCGACCACCGGGTTGACGATCTCTTCGAGCAGCTCGACCTGATCGAGGTTGTTCCAGATGTGGCGGAGGATGAAGAAGTCGCCGTCGTGGACCTTGGTGCGGCCATCGAACACGGCGGACGCTGCGAACAGCTTGAGCAGCTTGACCGCGCGGCGATCCGACACCGAGATGCCCTCGCTGCGGATCTGGAAGATGAGCCCCTTGTACTTGGTCAGGAACTCCTCGGGGAACACCATGAACTTGTCGAAGTTCTGCTGGATGGCCCGGAGGTCGCGCGCCGAGATCACGGGCTGGAGCGCGGCGACCGGACGGCCTTGTGCGTCGACGCCCCGCCCCGTCATCTTGCGGAGCTCGAGCGACACGCCCTTCTTCATCAGCTCGTGGAAGTGATAGCTGTCGAGGTTGTCTGACAGCACGCGCACGAGGAACCGGTCGAACATCGCGGCGAGGTTCTCGTCGTTGGGCACCTCGTTCGAGGCGGCGAACAGCGAGATCAGCGGCACCGGAATGACCTCCGGACCGTTCTGGAACTTGCGCTCGTTGATGACGTGGAGCAGCGAGTTCAAGATCGCGGAGTTCGACTTGAAGATCTCGTCGAGGAACACGACCTCGGCGGTCGGCAACATGTTCTCGAGGCGGCGGGTGTAGCGACCCTCGCGGAACGCGGAGATGTCGACCGGACCGAACAGCTCGTTCGGCTCGGTGAACCGCGTCAGCAGATATTCGAAGTATTTCGCGTCGATCAGCTTCGAGAACATGTCGATCATCGCGGACTTCGCCGTACCCGGCGGACCGACGATCACCATGTGCTCGCCCGCGATCGCGGACACGACCATCAGCCGGATGATCTCCTGCTTGTCGAGGAACTGCGCGCCCATCTGGCGGGCCAGGTCCTGGAACGCAGCGGACGCGCGCACGACGTCGACAGCAAAGTTACGCGGCGGTGCAGTGGGAGGCGCGACCATCAGGGCGCTGGACATTACCCTAAATCCCGCAGGGATCCAGACGCACTGCCACGTTGGCGCCCGCCCGAGTCTGCGGATCCCGTAGCATTGGCCTATGCGGATCTTGGCCATGGTGGTGGCGGGGGCAGCCCTCGTCGCGTGCGGGGACGACGGCGGCACGAGCGGCTCCTGCGACGACCAGCTCGTCGCGGGCGACCTCGTCATCACGGAGGTGTTCGCCGACTTCGCAGCCGCGCCAGGCGGTAGCGGCGTGGACGAGGGCAACGAGTGGTTCGAGATCCACAACACCTCGAGCCGGCCCCTCGATCTCACGGGCCTGACGCTCGAGCACTCGCGCGGCGACAACACGATGGCGAACGACACGACCCTCGCTCCCATCACGATCGCCCCCGGCGACTACCTCGTGATCGGCAACGTCCTCCCTGACCTCACGCCCGAGTGGGTCGACACCGGCTACGCCGATCGCCTGGGCGACCTCTACAACACCGGCACCGGGCGGATCGCCCTGCGCTGCGGTTCGACGCAGATCGACGAGGCGTTCTACGCCGAGGTCACACCCGGAGAATCGCGCCAGCTCGATGGCGGCGAGTCGCCCGAGTACACGGTCAACGACGACCTCATCAACTGGTGCGAGGCGTCCCACTCGCCCGCGAACGAGTTTGCCCCGGCGAACTTCGGCACGCCGGGCCGCGCGAACGATGATTGCGAGATCATCGTGCCGGGTATGTGCGACGACGGCACCTCCCTCCGCCCCGTCGTCTCGCCGGCCCCAGGCGATCTCGTGATCACCGAGATCATGCCGAGCCCCGCCGCCGTCGACGACGCGCTCGGCGAATGGTTCGAGGTCAAGGTCGCCCGCGATGTCGACCTCAACGGCCTCGGCATCGATCGCATGGGCGACACCGCGAACGCGAGCATCGTCCAGTCCGAGGACTGCCTGCGGGTGACCGCCGGCTCGCTGATCGTGTTCGCCCGCTCCATCGATGGCGGCATCAACGGCGGCCTACCCGACGTCGCCGGCACGTTCACGCACACGATGATCGCCGGATCGACGACCACCGCCGGCGATCTCGCGATCTCGATCGGCACCACGATCATCGACACGTTCTCGTGGACCGCGTCGCGCAGCGGCAAGTCGCTCCAGGTCGATCCCGACTTCGCGAACGTCACCGAGAATGACGATCAGACCCGCTGGTGCGACGGGACGCAGACCTATGGCGAGGGCGACTTCGGCACCCCGGGCGCTCCCAACGCCCAGTGCGCGGCGGTCGCTCCGCCCGGCACCTGTCTCGACGGCACGACGTCGCGTCCGGTCGTCTATCCCGACGTCGGCGACCTGGTGATCACCGAAGTGATGCCGAGCCCCAGCGCCGTCTCGGACACCACGGGCGAATGGATCGAGGTCCTCGCGACCACCGACGTCGACCTCAACGGCCTCGGCCTCGATCGCGCCTCCGACATGTCCAACCCGAACGTGATCTCCTCCGCGACCTGCCTCCGCCTCGCGAACGGGCAGCGCGCCGTGTTCGCGCGCTCGACGATCACCGAGGTCAACGGGGGCCTCCCCGCGGTGACCGGCGCGTTCACGTTCTCGTTGATCACCGGCTCGGCGACGACGCCCGGCGACGTCCAGCTCGTTCTCGGCACGGAGATCCTCGACATCGTGACCTGGACGCACTCCACCGGAGGCGCCTCGCTCTCGCTCGATCCCGACTTCGAGACCGTCCTCGACAACGATCTCGAGGCGAGTTGGTGCGACGGCGTCGCGATGTACGGCGCCGGCGATCGCGGCACCCCCGGAATGGTCAACGCGGACTGTACGGGCGGCCCCGCACCGGGCACGTGCCTCGACAACGGCGTCGCGCGCGCGGCGGTCGCCCCCGTCTCGGGCGACCTCGTGATCACGGAGGTGATGCCGAACCCGAGCGCGGTCTCCGACACCACGGGCGAGTGGTTCGAGGTACTGGTCACGCGCGACATCGATCTCAACGGCGTCGGCCTCGATCGCGCGGGCGACTCGTCGGGTCCCGTGGTGATCTCGCAACCCGCATGCGTGCGAGCGACGATGGGCTCGCGCCTCGTGTTCGCGAAGTCTGCCGACGCGCTCGCAAATGGTGGCCTCCCACCGATCACGGCGACGTTCTCGTTCGCACTGATCGACGGCACGGTGGCGGTCCCAGGCGACGTGCAGCTCGTGCTCGGGCCGACGACGCTCGACTCGATCACGTGGACGAGCACGGCGAGCGGCGCCTCGCATCAGATCGATCCCGACTTCGAGACCGTCACCGGCAACGACCTCGCGGCGAACCGCTGCACGGCGACGACGCCGTACGGCGCAGGTGATCTGGGAACACCCGCCGCCGCGAACACGCAGTGCACGCTCCTGCCGCCGCCGGGCATGTGCGACGCGGGCGGCGGAACGATCCGCCCGATCGTGAAGCCCGCGGCGGGCCAGCTCGTGATCACCGAATTCCTTGCGAACCCCGGACCCGTGACGGGCTTCACCGACGCCCAGCGCGAGTGGTTCGAGATCCAGAACACGGGCGTCACTCCGTTCGACCTCAACGACCTCGAGCTCGCGCGCACCGGCGCGAACGGCAACGTCATCCAGTCCGCGCTGTGCAAGCCCGTTGCTGCCGGTGCCCATGCGCTGTTCGCGCGCTCCGCGGATCCCGCCGTCAACGCGATGCTGCCCACCGTCGACGCGACGTTCACGTTCACGCTCGTCGACTCGAACGGCAACGTCGAGGTCCGCGACGGCGCGACGATCCTCGACGTGGTGAGCTACGGGTCGGTCACCTCTGGTGTGGCGACGCAGCGCGACCCGGATCCGGGCCCTGCCGTGTTCTGCAACGCGACGGCCACGTACGGCGATGCGTCGAACACCGGCACGCCGCGCGCATCCAACGCGCAATGTCCGTGAGCGAGCTGCCGTTCCTTGCGGGCTACACGGGCCAGTCGACCGACGAGCTGCTCGCCCTCGCCGGACACTACTGCGCCGCCTCGATCGTCCTGGCCTTCGACGACGCGCTCCACAAGAAGGCGCAGCAACTCGGCCTCGCGCGCATGACCAACAACGAGATCGTTGTCCTCGCGGTCGAGGCCGTCGAGCGAGAGGTCAACAACGGCGGGTTCGATCAGTTCTTCTTCAACGACTCGCGCGTCCACGCTCCTGCCATCGTGGAGGCACTCGTACGCATCGGCTGTGCCACCACGGCCACCATCGCGCGCGACGCGCTCGTCGCGGCGGCGATCCCCGACGACACCGGACGCGAGCGCGCGCTGAGGCGCTGCGACCAGCGCTTCTTCGCCCGCGCCGACGGGGACATCGCAGGCGCCCTGTTCGCGTTCATCCGCGCCCATCGCGCGACGATCGTGGTCGGCGCGCGATGACGGCGGAGCTCGTCACCTCACCGTCGGGCCGCTACCAGCTCGCGATCCACGATCTCGATCGAACGTCGCGTGGCGTGGTCACGCGCGTATCGGATGGAGCCGTCGTCTGCGATCTGACGCGCAACTACGGCATGTTCCATCACACGTTCGTGACGAAGGGCGACCGCGAATACCTGATCGCGGGCCGCTCGTACATGTGCCAGACGATCGTCGACCTCGATCGCGGCGCAGAGTACGAGCCTCCTGGCGATCAGGAGGACGGCGGCGCGTTCATCTGGGTGACCTGCTTCGTGTCCCCCGACGGCAACACGCTCGCGGTCGATGGCTGCGTCTGGGCCTGCCCGTACGAGGTGAAGTTCTTCGACTTCACGGATCCCGCGGCGGGCTGGCCCGAGCTGCCGATCGTCGATCGCGAGTATCTCGAGTCACCCAGTGATGCCGTTCGCCCGACCTGGCTCGATGCTCGGACGATCGACGTGCACCAGCACGATCGCGACCAGCAACCGAGCGAGCGCACGCGCCTCGAACGCCGCGGCCGCGAGATGGTCGTGATCGAGCACTGGGTCAGTGATGCCGAGCAGGAGCAGCGCGCAGGGCGCACTCGCCACGAGGCCGAGCTCGATGCATGGTGGGCGACGTTCCGAGTCAACGATCCGATCTACCTGCGGCTCGTCGAGCTCGTGCGCGCGCACGCATTGCCCGGCGATACGCTCGCGTACCGGCCCGGTGCGAAGAGGATCGTCCAGTACTTCCGCCGCGCAGAGCCCAAGGCCTCGGCGGATCTCCATTGGGACGTCGAGGCCGGGACACTGCGCGTGCAGCTCTACGATGGGAGCGGAAACCGGACCGAGGAGCGAACGTTCGAGCCAACGCTCGCCGGCATGGAGGCCGCGGTGGCCGCCATCGTGGCAGTGTTCACCACATGAAGCGCGTCGAGCTCGAGGTCTTCAGCGACGAGGGGAACCACTGGATCGTGCGCTCTGCAGGGCGACAATTCCCCGCGCTGGTGATCCAGGGCGACTCGTTCAACAGCCTGCGGGTGGCCGTGCGCCGGATCTCGCAGCGCGCAGCCGTGATCGGCGACGAGGCCCTCATCGACGAGGCGGCTGGCCTCCTTCAACGATTCGACGAACGACTGGCGCACTACGAGGCCGTGCTCCGCGAGCATGACCTCGATCTGCCGTACGTGTCGGACTAACCTGTCCGGCATGAGGCTGCGAGCACGGGTCCGCGAGCACACCGGAGCAACTCGCCACACCGTCAATGGCGTGGACCGGTCGCGCGACATCGCGACCGTCGAGATTGCCGATGCAGGGGGCGGCGCGTTCTACCTGCTCTACTTCGACAGCGCGGGCAAAGGCATCACCGACACGTGGCACCTCTCCATCGAGGGCGCGAAGGGCCAGGCCGAGTACGAGTTCAACATCACCGAGGCCGACTGGGAATCGATCGAGTGACGTGCGTGTCGGCCTCGAGCTAGCGGGGCCACATGACACATCGTCGCCGGTGGCCGCCCTGGTTACTGCAGCGGACCTGGAATCTCGAACAACCCGATCGGCCCGTACTCCGCCCACCCGACACGCAGCAACCACGTCGATGGCGGTGAGACCGGTAACGGGGCGTAGCCAGCAGGCACCGCGAAGCGCGGGGCATCCCAGCCCGTGAACGAGATGCCGCTCGCATACGGATCGAGCTTCGCCGTCATCGTGCGCGGGTTCGCCACGTCCTCGCGGTGACGCCGCCAGTTGTTGAGCACGTAGGCCAGCGCGTTGCGCGCCTGACGCGCGGTCGTGATCTGCGTGGCGTGATAGCGGTGATCGAAGACCTCGCCGCGGCGGCCGAGGTCACGGTTGATCGCCTTGGCGAGCGTGATCGACAGGCTGTGCATGCCGCGCGTGAGCGCTGCGCTGCTCGTGGCCTCGATGAGGAAGTGGAAGTGGTTGTTCTGGATCGAGAGATGAACGACCCGGAAGTCATCGCGGCCGAGGTAGCGCACGAGGACCTCGCGCGTGACCTTGTACGTGCGGCCCTGGCGAAGTGGACCGACCTTGGTCGCGCGCAGCACGACATGTACCGGGTGCTTGGCCGACAACTCACGCCGCGCGCGGTGCGGCGGATCGTGGCGCTTGCGCTGCGACTTCTTGCGACCGGCATTGCAGCGCTTGCCGCCGTGCGTCTTCGTCCCCTCGTCCACCTCACACCTCCTCTTGATTGGGGCAGATGTTTGCACGAGCGTCTGACCGTAATTCCTCGTCGAGAAACACAGTGGATTCTTCGTTCACTCACCGATCGACCGTGGGCGGTCGTGCGAGAACGGTCGTGCGAGAACGATCGTGCGAGGACGGTCGTGCGAGGACGGTCGTGCGAGGACGATCGTGGCTCAAGACCAACGGTCTATCCAGCAAGGCAGCCCTCGTGCATTGGTGACACGGGCCTCACTCGATCGCGGCAGGCCCCGCGGTCTTGCGACCAATCGGAGATCGCCCGTGCGCCGCGCACCGCGAGGACCGCCGCGAGCTCCGATGGGCTGGCGACACGTGTAGCCGATGTCCAGCCGGCGTCCGTTGAACGCGCTATCTCACGAGAACCACGAGGCGTGGTGCACGGCGCGATCGGTGCCTCCCCAGGCGCGCATGCAGGAGTATCCTCATGTTGATGTCGTCACCCGCCGAGATCCTCGCGACCGA
>JANOPP010000423.1:0-2073 GCA_031421915.1 Myxococcales bacterium
GTTCCGCGCGCAGCTCAAGCAGCTGCAGTCCGATGCTCCGCCGATGGACTTCCCGCTCGTCCGCGACACGGTCGAGCGCGAGCTCGGCGCGCCACTCGAGCGCCTGCTCGCTCGGTTCGACGAGAAGCCGCTCGCCGCCGCTTCGATCGGTCAAGTCCACCGCGCGACGCTGCCGAGCGGCGAGCAGGTCGTCGTCAAGGTCCAGTACCCCGGCGTCGCCGATGCGATTCGCGCCGACCTCGCGAACGCCGCGCTCCTGCAGCAGATGATGCGCATGATGTATCCGGCGCACGATCCGAAGCCGGTGATCGAGGAGCTGCGCGGCCGGATCTTCGAGGAGTTCGACTACACGAACGAGCTGAAGAACATCGACGAGTTTCGTGCGCTCTATGCCGACCACCCGTTCATCGGGATCCCGCGTGCCTATCCATCGCATTCGACGGGAAAGGTCCTCACCCTCGAGTTCATCGAAGGGCGGCGCTTCGATCAGGTCCTCGATGATCCGCCCGAGAAGCGCAGCAAGTATGCCGAGATCATCTATCGCTTCGTGTTCGGGACGATCTTGCGGCATCACCTGTTCAACGGCGATCCGCACCCCGGCAACTACCTGTTCCAGGACGACCGCGTCGTGTTCCTCGACTTCGGGTGCGTGAAGCACTTCCCCGACGACATGGCGCGCACGTGGGCGGGCCTCGTGAAGTCGCACTTCGACGGGAACCGCGAGGGGTTTCGTGCGGGTCTCGTCGCGCTCGGGTTCTTGAAGGTCGACTCCAAGCTCGACGCCGACAGGCTCTACAGCTACTTCCAGCTGTTCTACGAGCCGTTCCGCTTCGATCGCGACTTCCACTTCACGCGCGAGTACATCTCGTCGACGTTTCGTCAGGTGTTCGCGCCCGACGGTGAGTTCGAGGGCATGTCAAAGCAGCTCAACATGCCAGGCGACTTCGTGTTCGTGAACAGGATCCAGTGGGGTGTGTTCTCGATCCTCGGTCAGCTCGCGTCGACCGCGAACTACCACCGTATTCATCGCGAGTACCTGTTCGGCGAACCACCGACGACGCCGCTCGGTGAGCTCGATCGGGATTTCCGCGCGTGACCGACTTCACGGCGATCCCGATCGTCGACGTTGCGCCGCTGATCTCGAACACTGGCGACCGCGCGGCCGTGATCGCGAGCCTCGATGACGCTTGCCAGCGCTGCGGCTTCTTCTACGTCACCGGCCATGGCATCGACGTCGCAGCTCTCGAGGCGCACGCACGCGCGTTCTTCGCGCAGCCACTCGCCGCCAAGCTCGAGATCGCGATGGCGCGCGGCGGCCGAGCATGGCGCGGCTACTTTCCGGTCGGCGGCGAGCTGACCTCGGGATCCCCCGACTGGAAGGAGGGCATCTACTTCGGTGCAGAGCACTCCGATGACGATCCGCGCGTTCGTTCGGCGACGCCGCTGCACGGCCGCAACCTGTTCCCGAGCACGCCGCCCGGGCTCGGCACCGCCGTGCTCGCGCACATCGACGCGTGCGCCCACCTCGGCCACGCCGTGATGAGCGCGCTCGGTGTCGCGCTCGGACATCCCGAGGATGCGTTTCGCGCCCGCTACCTCGCAGATCCGCTGACGCTGTTCCGGATCTTTCACTATCCAGCCCCACCCGTCGATCAGGTCCAGCAGACGTGGGGCGTCGGCGAGCACACCGACTACGGGCTTCTCACCATCCTCGCGCAGGACGATTGCGGTGGCCTCGAGGTTCGCTCGCGCGATGGCTGGGTCGAGGCGCCTCCGATCCCGGGCACGTTCGTGTGCAACCTCGGCGACATGCTCGAGCGCCTGTCGAATGGTCGCTATCGCTCCACACCGCATCGCGTCCGCAACCAGTCCGGTCGCGATCGAGTGTCGATGGCGTTCTTCTTCGATCCCAGCTTCGACGCGGTGGTGCCGACGCCCGCGGACTTCGTCGACGATACCGTCTCGCGCTGGGACGGCGAGAGCGTGCGCGCGTTCGAAGGAACCTACGGCGAGTACCTCGTGCGCAAGGTCGCCAAGGTGTTCCCCGCGCTCCACGGCGACGTCCTGCGGTGA
>JANOPP010000424.1:0-21640 GCA_031421915.1 Myxococcales bacterium
GAGTTCACGGTCTCGCCACCGAACACCACGAGCCGCCCGCGGACCGGATCGTAGGTGGCGGCGGCGTTGCGGCGCGGCCGAGGGGGGCTCTGCGGAGACAATCGCAACCAGCTCGTTCCGTCCCACTCCCAGGTATCGCCGGCGAACGCTCTTGTTTGGAGGTACCTCGGCGGGTTCGCTGTTCGGCGATACGTGGGAGTGGGACGGAACGAGCTGGTTGCGAGTGTCTCCGCAGAGCTCCCCTCGGCCGCGCCGCAACGCCGCCGCCGCCTTTGATCCGGTCCGCGGGCGGCTCGTGGTGTTCGGTGGCGAGACCCTGAGCTCGATGGTGCTTGGTGATACCTGGGAGTGGGATGGGACCGAGTGGATGGAGCGGCAGTCCACGGTCTCGCCCGATGCACGGATGTCAGCGCGGATGGCGTTCGACCCTGTCCGTGGCGTCAGTGTCCTTGCGGGAGGCCTCGGCGCTGCGAGCTCGCTTCTCGACGATACCTGGGAGTACGACGGGACGACGTGGACGTTGCGGGCGGCGCGCCTCCCGGTTGCCGGCGAGCTCAATGGGCTGGCGTTTGATGGCGCATCCATGATCGCGTTCGGCATCTCGACGAACCCGACGGTGGCGACCAATACGTATCGCTACAATGGAACGACGTGGACCCGACCTCTTCCGATTGGAACAACAGAACCAGGGCGCCGCGTGAATTCCTCGATGGTGTTCGACCCGCGTCGGTCGCGAGCCGTCATGTTCGGTGGGTTCTACAGCGATCCGTTGTGCCCAGGCGGGTGTCCAGCGTCCCTCGGAGATGTCTGGACGTGGGATCGGACCCAGTGGTCGGCGGTCTCGGTTGCCGCTCCCGGGGAGCGGACCCATCACGCGAGCGCCTACGACGAACATCGTGGGTGCACGGTCGTCTTTGGTGGCGGCTCCGCACCCCTCACGGCCTTCAGCTCTGCGGAGACGTGGGAGCTGTGCGGTGATCGGTGGGCCCCGAGGTCGGGTCGGCAGCCGACCGCACGCGTCTCGGGTGCGATGGCCTATGACTCGGTTCGCCGGCGCACGGTCCTGTTCGGGGGACGAAATGCATCGGGTGTGCTCATCGGCGAGACGGATCTCTGGGACGGAACCACCTGGACCCAGGTCACGGGCAGTGGGCCCTCGGCTCGCACCGGGCACGCGATGGCGTTCGATCCAGTCCGTGGCACCGTCGTGATGTTCGGCGGCATGACGGGGTCCGGGGTGTTTCTCGACGAGACGTGGGAGTGGAACGGCACCGCCTGGAACGAGCACGTGCTTCCCCTCGGGCCACGTGCACGCGTGGGCCACACCATGCTGTTCGATCCGATCCGACAGCGCGTTCTGCTGCTGGGTGGCGATAGTCCGTTTGGTACGTTCGCCGATCACTGGGAGTGGACAGGCACGGGCTGGGCATCGTTGTCCTCCACCCTGCTTCCTCCGGCGCGCTCGACCTACGGCGTGGCGTGGAACGCGCCACGACAGCGCGCGGTTCAGGTCGGCGGAGCTGCGCAGTTCTCGCTGTTCGACGACGTCTGGGAATCGTCGGGGCCAACATGGTCGCAGCAGTCCGCCTCGGGTGGGCCGCTGCCCCGCTTGGGGCACTCGCTGACACCCACGCCCAGTGGTGTCCTGATGTTTGGAGGCTATTCCGGATCGTTCGCCATGAAGGATCTGTGGCGCCTTCGCTGGGACGACGACCACGTCAACGAGGCGTGCACGCTCGATGCGGATCTCGACGGCGATGGGCTCGCCGGCTGCGCCGATCCCGACTGCTGGTACGTATGCTCACCGCAGTGTCCGCCCGGCGTCTCGTGTGCCGTGAGCGCGCCACGCTGTGGTGACGGTGTATGCAACAGCGCGATCGAGACCTGCCGGATGTGCCCGGGCGATTGTGGTGGGTGCCCCGCTGCGTGCGGCGACAACTTCTGTGACAGCCCCGAAACCACCGCGAGCTGCCGGGGCGACTGCCCGTAGACCGTGTGCGGTTCGCGCACACACGGAACCGCTTGAACCCGAGCCTCAGGCGATCGACGATGGTGGAAGGGGTGTCGTGAATCGACTTGTCATCGTCATGCTCGGTGCCGCCGCTGCGGCGTGCTCGAACCCGGAGGCGACCTGTGGCGCGGACGCCGTCGAGGTCTGCAACGGCCTCGACGACAACTGCGACGGCATGATCGACAACGACCCGACGGATGGCGAGACGTGGGTCACCGATGATGATCAAGATGGCTGGGGCAAGCGGGTCCGCGGCTGCACGCTCCCCGACACCGTCGCGACGGTGACCAAGGAAGGCGACTGTCACGACGACAACGCGATGGCGTGGCCAGGCTCGACGGCGACCGAGGTCCCGGCCGACGGGGTCGACACCGATTGCGACGGCAACGACTTCTGCACGGACCTCAACTGCGACGGACGCCCCGATGTCGTCGTCCCGTCGCACCACGACGGCGACTACGTCATCTCGCAACCAGCACGCCTCCTCAGTAGCACCGGCGGTTGGCGCCTCGAGCCGAACCCCGTGAACCAGTCGGGAACGCTCGGCGTCGCAGTCGCGGACTTCAACGACGACGGCTACCAGGACATCGTGCACGCGAGCTATCACGATGGCACCTCGGTGAACGCCAACTCGTTCATCTACTGGGGACCGAACCACGCCGCGGCGACACGAAGCGAGCTCCCCACGCACGCCGCGCACTGGGCGTGCACGGGCGACCTCGACGGCAACGGCTCCATCGATCTCGTGTTCGCGAACAACTCGGATGGCACGACGTTGCTGACCTCATCGGTGATCTACTGGAACCGGGGTGGAGCCTTCGCGCCGCTCGACAAGCTCGAGTTGCCGACCCGCGGGACGACGCACTGCTCGATCGAGGATCTCGATGCCGACGGTCATCCCGATCTCGTGTTCTCGAACTACAACGACGGCTCGTACACGACGATGTCGTACGTCTACTGGGGCAGCGAGGGCGGTGCGTACTCGGCGGCGAAGCGCCTCGAGCTGCCGACGGTGGGTGCGCGCACCAGCACGCTCGTCGACGTCGATGGCAACGGACACAAGGACATCGTGTTCTGGTCGCACTACGACGGCACCACCTACCTGACCGATCACAACTACATCTACTGGAACCGCGCCGGTGGGTTCGCGGTCTCCGACCGAACGGCGCTCCCCAGCATGGGCGGCTTCCGCGGCGCGGTCGCGGACCTCGACAAGGACGGTCACAACGAGGTGATCGCTGCGGGTTACCACAACGCGTCGTGGGCCAACATGGCGACGACGTACATCTACTGGGGCAACGCGACGAACATGTACAGCACCGCGGGCCGCACGTCGCTGAACCTCAAGGGCGCACTCGAGGTCGTCGTCGACGACATCAACGGCGACGGCAACGCGGACATCCTGCTCGGCTCACATCACGACGGCGACTCGTACGCGCCGTCGGCGGTGTTCTGGGGCACGGCCGGCGGGACGTACAACGACGTCAACCGGACCGAGCTTCCCGGCTACCACGTGACCCACGGAGCCGGCGTCGCTGACTTCAATCACGATGGCAAGAAGGACGTGTTTCTGCCGGGCTATCACAACAACATCACCGGCGCCGACCTGGCGCCGTGGTCGAACATCGCCTACAGCCGGATCTACTGGGGCAGCGCGACGGGCCTGTCCGCGACGTTCTTCGACGAGTGGCCGACGCGCGGTGCGTGGGCGGCTGCGATCGTCGGCAACTAGCTCAGCCGAAGCGGCCGGTGATGTAGTTCTCGGTCCGCTCGTCGCTCGGGTTCGAGAAGATCTTCGCGGTCGCGTCGTATTCCACGAGGATGCCGCAGCGCTGATCGTTCTTCGAGTCGAGCTCGGCGGTGAAGAACGCAGTGCGGTCGCTGACGCGTGCGGCCTGCTGCATGTTGTGCGTGACGATCACGATCGTGAACTGACTCTTGAGCTGGCGCATCAGCTCCTCGATCCGGGCGGTGGCGATCGGGTCGAGCGCGCTGCATGGCTCGTCCATCAGCACGACATCGGGCTGTACTGCGATCGTGCGTGCGATACAGAGCCGCTGCTGCTGGCCGCCGGACATGCCGAGCGCCGAGTTGCGGAGACGATCCTTGACCTCGTCCCACAGCGCCGCCGAGCGAAGCGACTTCTCGACGATCACGTCGAGGTCTGCCTTGCTCTTGACGCCGTTGACGCGCGGGCCGAACGCGATGTTGTCGTAGATGCTCTTGGGGAACGGATTCGGCTTCTGGAACACCATGCCGATCCGGCGACGGACCTCGGTGGCCGAGACGTCGGGGCCATAGAGATCGACGCCGTAGTAGCAGAGCTTGCCCGCGACGCGCGCACCGGGAATCACGTCGTGCATCCGGTTGAACGCGCGCAGCATCGTCGTCTTGCCGCAGCCCGACGGTCCGATGAACGCCGTGATCTGGTTCTTGTGGACCTTCATCGTGACGCCGCGCACGGCGCGGAAGGCGCCGTAGTAGACCTCCGCGTCCTCGACATCGAACACGACCGGCGTGTCCTCGAGAGGCGGCGCGGCGCGACGGACGGGACGCGGAGCTTTCACGGTCTCGGGCGGAGCAATCTCGACGATCATGGCGACCTCCTGGAGAACAACAGCCGAGCGGTCAACGTGACGAGGAACGCGAGCAGCATCAGCGTCAGCGCGGCGCCCCAGGCGCGGTCCTGCGCGGCGACGAACGACGAGGTCGCGTTGCCGAAGATCTGCACCGACAGCGCGGTGTTCGCGCCGGAGAACAGATTCGGGTTGTAGGCGGTCGCGGCGCCGACCGCGAACAACAGCGGTGCGGTCTCGCCGGCCGCGCGCGCGACTGCGAGCAACGAGCCCGAGACGATGCCGGGAAGGGCGGCGGGGAGCACGACGGTGAGGATCGTCCGGCTCTTCGACGTACCGAGCGCGTACGCCGCCTCGCGCAGGTTCGTCGGCACGAGCCGCAGCATCTGCTCGGTCGAGCCGATCACGACCGGCAGCATGAGGCAGGCGAGGGCGAGGGCGCCGCCGAACGCCGAATAGCCGAACTTCATCGTCCACGTCAGGTAGACGAACAGGCCCATCACGATCGACGGCACGCCCGTCATCACGGTCGCCATGAACCGCACGAGCTTCGCGAACGGCGAGGTGCCGCCGTACTCGTGGAGGAACACTGCGCCGAGGATGCCGAGCGGTACCGCGATGAGCGTCGCGCCACCGGTGACGAGCAGCGTGCCGAGGATCGCAGGACCCATGCCGGGGCCCGCGCGCCGCGAGACCACGGGAATCTCCGCCGTGAAGAAGTCGGGGAACGAGGAGAACACGACGCCCGCGCCGCGCGACACGACGGACCAGACGACCGCGACGAGCGGGATCACGACGGCGAGGACAGCGAGGCCCATCAGCGCCTGCATCACGAGGTTCTTGACCGAGCGCCAGCTCGGCCTGGCGCGAAGATCGAGCGGCTCGCCGGCGATCACGATGCCTTGCCCCGGCTGCGCTTCATGGAGCGCTGCACGATCGAGGTGGCGATCAGGTTCACGGCGATCGTGATCACGAACAGCGTCACCGCGAGCGCGATCAGCGCCGACTTGTGAAGGTCGTCGGCCTCGCCCCACTCGTTGGCGATCACGGCGGGCATCGAGTTGCCCGAGGCGAACGCGTTCAGCGTGACCTGACCCAGCGAGGAGCCGATCACGAGCGCGGCTGCGATCGTCTCGCCCATCGCGCGACCGAGGCCGAGCATCACGGCCCCGACGAGCCCGCCCTTGCTGTGCGGGAGCACCGACGCGCGGATCATCTCCCACCGGGTCGCACCGAGCGCGAGCGCGGCCTCTTTCTCGGAGGCAGGCGTGGTCTCGATGACCTCGCGCGACAGTGACGTGATGATCGGGGTGATCATGATGCCGAGGATGATCCCGGCGGTGAGGAACGAACGGCCCAGGCCGAACTGCTGCGACAGCACGAGGACGCCCCACAGGCCAAAGACCACCGACGGCACGACCGCCAGGAGGTCGATCATGTAGACCATTGGCTTCTTGAGCCAGCGTGGCGCGACCTGGGTCACGAACAGCGCCACGCCGAGGCTGACCGGCACCGAGATCGCCACGGCGATCGCAGCGGTGTAGAGCGTGCCCCAGATGAACGGCAGCGCGCCGTAGATCCCATCGGGGGCCGACCACCGCTTCGACGAGAAGAAGTCGACGCCCATCTCTCCGAGCACGGGCCGCGCACGGTCGGCCATCACGAGCGCGACCATTCCGAGGATCAACAGCACGAGCGCGCCGGCACCGAACGCGATCCAGCGGAACGCGCGGTCACCGTATGCACTGCGGCCTCGGAGATCGAGCTTCATGCTAGGGGACCTGCACCTTCGCGAGCTGCGCCAGGGCCTTGTCCTGGAGCGCCTTGGGAATCGGGGCGAAGTCGATCTCCTCGAGGAGCTTCTGCCCGTCGGTGAGCATGTACGTGAAGTACGCCACGACCGCCGTGCCCTTCGCGTGGTCGGTCTGCTTCGCGTAGACCAGACACCAGCTCTGCGCGGTGATCGGATACGCGGCCGCGGCCTTGGAGTCGAGCGCGCTGAAGATCAAGTTGTCCTTGATCTCGATGCCGTCGCCGGCGGCCGTCGCCGCAGCGACCGTCGGCTCGACGAACGCACCGGACGCGTTCTTCAACGCCGCGTACTTCAGGCCCGAGGCCTTCGCATCGGAGAGGTCGACGTAGCCGATCGCGCCCTTCGTCGACTTCACGATCTGCGCGACGCCACTGTTGCCGTTGCCGGCCTGGGTGTCTGCCGGCCACTCGACGGTCGAACCGCTCTTGAGCTTCCACGCGTCGGGCGCGGCGAGCGTCAGATACTTTGTAAAGTTCTCGGTCGTACCGGAGCCATCGGAGCGACGAGCGACGACGATGTCGGCATCCGGGAGCTTCGCGCCGGCGTTGTCCGCGACAATCGCGGGGTCGTTCCACTTCTTGATCTCGCGCTGGAAGATCTTCGCGAGCACAACCGGCGAGAGCTGGAGCTTGTCGACACCGTCGATGTTGAAGCTGACAGTGATCGGACCGAGGACGTTCGGGATGTAGAAGAACTCGCCGCCCTTTACCTTGCCGAGGTCGGCTTCCTTGTACGGCGCGTCGGTGCAGGCGAAGTCGACGACCTGATCGGCAAAGTCCTGACGGCCCTTGCCCGAGCCGCCGGCACCGTAGTTCACCTTGATCGCGCTGTTCCCCTTGGTGAACGCCTCGATGGCGACCTCCTGGAACGCCTTCTGGAACGTCGCGCCGCTCGCGTTGAGCGTGGTGCTGCCGCCGCCTGCCGGCTTGTCGCCGCCGCCCTTCTCGGTGACCTTCCCGCTGGACCCTCCATCGTCCTTCTTGCCGCATGCGCCGAGCAAGGCTACCGCGATGAGGAGCTTGTTCATGGCGACACCTTAGGCAGTGCCGGTGACGCGTGAGCGGCCCGTCTGTGACGGGACGGTGACCGTCGGAGATCTGCCGATTTATCTACCCTAGTTGGATGGATGCGGGAGCGGCCGATGGCGGACGTCGGTGGCGCGGACCATGTACACGACCTCCTCGGCGAGGTTCTTGACGTGGTCACCAACGCGCTCGAGGTAGCGGCACACGGAGGTCAACGGAAGAACTCGCGTCACGGTCGCGGGATCCGTGGCGACGTGGGCGATCAGTTCGGCGAACAGGCTCGCGTTGAGCTTGTCGATCTCGACGTCCGCCTGGATCACGGCTGTCGCGGCATCGGCGTCCTTGCGGACAAAGGCGTCGAGCGCCGCTCGGAGGTTCTTCTGCGCGAGCGTGGCGAGCCGCGCGAGATCGACCTTGGAGTCGAGCGGCGGGAGCCGGTTGAGCTCGAGCGCTCGCTTCGCGATCCCCGCGCCGAGGTCGCCGATCCTCTCGACGTCGACGACGAACTTCAGTGACATCGTGATGAACCGGAGGTCCGATGCGACGGGTTGCCGGGTCGCGAGGATCTGCAGGGCGAGCTCGTCGATGTCGTTCTCGTCCCGGTCGATCACCTGATCAGCCTTGATCACATGTCGCGCGAGCTCGTCATCCCGCTCGTTGAGAGCCTTCATCGCGAGCGCGATCTGCTCCTCCGCGCGCGTACCCATCGTCGCGAGCCGCTCACGCAGCGTCCGCAGCTCCTGTTCGAAGTCTTTGCTCGTGTGGGCAGTCATGGAGTTTGGCTCCTCGGTAGTCTCAACCAGAAGATACAGCCGTTGGGAGTATTTGGCTCGACTCCGACCTCGCCGTCCATGCTCTCGACGAGGTGCTTGACGATTGACAGGCCCAGACCCGTGCCACCCGCCTCGCGGGAACGACTCGGATCGGCGCGGTAGAACCGCTCGAACACGCGCTCCCGATGCTTGCTGGCGATCCCTGGACCGTCGTCGCGGATCTCGATCCTGACGTGGTCGTCGTCATCGATGCGCGTCGCGACCCAGACGTGGCCGCCGAAGCGCGTGTACTTGACGGCATTGTCGATCAGGTTGACGAAGATCTGGTCGAGCGCCTTGGGGTCGGCCTTGACCGCCAGACCGTCGGGGATCTGGATGTCGACCGTGACGTTACGCACAGAGGCATTCGTCTCGATCGCGGTCATCGACTGGTCGATCAACGCTCGGACCGGCACCGTCGTCAGCTCGAGCCGATACTGGCCCGCGTCGAGCCGCGATAGATCCAGGAGGTCCGCGAGGATGCGCGCGAGGCGCTCGGCGTTGCGATGGAGGCCGTCGATCAACTTCGGCCCCATCACGGGATCGTCCTTGGCACCTGCGAGCAGCGTCTCGGCGTTCGCGCGGATCACGGCGACCGGGGTGCGCAGCTCGTGCGAGACGTTCGCGACGAAGTCACGGCGGACGTTTTCGAGCCGGCGCATCGTGGTGACGTCCTCGAGGAGGAGCACGCGACCGGCGCTGCCCCACTTGCGCGCGACGCGGATCAGCGTGCGCTGGCCGTTCGCCAGCTGGACCTCGGCTTGCGCCGCGGCGTCGGTGTCGATCAGCTCGAACGCTGCAGGAACGCGCATGAACTCGATCAGTGGTTCTCCGACGGGGGTGCTCGTCACGCCGAGCATCTGCCGCGCGGCGTCGTTGAGCAGCTCGATCTTGTTCTCCGCGTCGACCGCGATCACGCCCTGGGTCAGGCCCTCGGCGACGGCTGACAGGAGGACCTTCTCGCGCGCGAGCGCCTGGTGGTTCTTGCTCGCGTCACCGGCGAGATAGTTCACCCACTGGCTCAGCTCGCGGATCTCGTCGTCGGCGGGTGTCTCGGGATCGATCGGGACGCGGCGGTTGGTATCGCGGGCGACCTGGTGCGTTGCATTGACGAGATCGCGCAGCTGGCGGCGCACGAGGGTGATCCCCACGAAGCCTGCGATCAGGGCGATCGCGAACACGCTGGCGACCACGAACACGATCTCACCGAAGGAGCCGAGCTCGATGCTCCTCGTGTGGAGGACGGTGCGCGAGACAATGACAGCGAGCAGCGAAAGCGCGGCGGCGAGCAGGACGAGCTGCAGCCGCACGCGCTTGATCAAGACGTAGCCTCGTCGGGTTGATCGCGGAACCGGTAGCCGACTCCGCGCAGCGTTTCGATGTACGCGCCGGCCTCGCCGAGCTTCTCGCGCAGGCGCTTGACGTGGGTGTCGACGGTGCGCGTCGTGACGTCGGCCTCGATGCCCCAGACGTCGGACAGGAGGGCATCACGCGACTGCACGCGGCCGCGGCGCGAGACAAACGCATGAAGCAGCCGGAATTCGAGTGCGGTCAGGCTGATCTCGGCCTCGTCGACCCATGCGCGGTGCGCATCGCGATCGATCTTGAGGCGTCCGAACTTGATCGACGATGGCTCACCTTCGACGCGGTGGACCCGGCGGAGCTGGGCACGGATCCGCAGCACGAGCTCCCGCACGCTGAATGGCTTGACGACGTAGTCATCGGCGCCGACCTCGAAGCCGACCACGCGATCGATCTCCTCGCCCTTCGCCGTACACATGATCACGGGGATATCGCGCGTCCGCTCCTGATCGCGGAGGCGCCGGCAGATCTCGGTTCCCGACAGATCCGGGAGCATCAGATCGAGGACGATCAGGTCCGGAAGCGGGTCCGCTGTGGCACTCGCGAGACCGGCGCGGCCCGTGTGGGCGAGCCTGACGTCGAACCCATCAGCGCGCAGGTTGTACTCGACCGTCGTCGCGAGGTCGACCTCGTCTTCGATGACCAGTACGAGCATATGTCGAGCCTTAGCATGCCGTTGGTGACGGGGGTGTGACGGCGCGAGGAAGCCCCGGCAACGTCTGGCGGGATCCCGATAACCCGGCGTGACTGCTCGGGCCGGATCAAGCCGAGCAGTGCCAGCGCGAACCCGAGGCCCGCTCCGCCACGGGTCGAGCAGCCTCCGCCGGCAACACCGGGATCAGGCGTGGTGTCCTGATCGTTGTCGGTGCTGCCGGCGTCGGTGCCGCGTGCCCCGAGGCGCTGCGTGAGCAGCTCCACGGAGTTCTGCGTCGCCCGGCAGAATGAACCGCCGATGCCGCAGGGGCGCGCGTCGAACTCTCCACACAGGGCGTCCTCGTCCTGGAACGTCCGCTCTCCCGCATAGTCGAGATACGTCATCGGATCCTCGGGCAGCATCTGGTGATCGAGCCCGTACGAGTGGGCGATCTCCTGCGCCATGATCTCGCACATCAGCCGTGCGTCGTCGGGGAGCACGTCGGTGAACGTGAACACCACCGAGCTCTCGATCACCGAGCAGTCGCTCGTGAATGGCGAGACACCGGCGACGTTGTCGGGCAAGCCGACGTCACTCGGGTGACCGCCGAACACGCCCTCGATATGAGGGACCATGCCGGGATCTCGATCGGTGACGACGACATCGAACGGCTGAAACAGCTCGCGCATGCAGTCCATCGTCTCGCCCCACATCTCGTCGTCGATCTCCCACGGGGTGATCGACGTCGCGGACTCGACGATCGACGACGTCTGTAGTCGCGAGTCGTTGATGCCGGGCCGCAGCGTGACACCGCTGCGGTTGAGATAGATCGTCCGGCTCTGCGCGAGGTCCGACGCGTCGGAAGCCCTGGGCTGCGGCGCGAGGATCTGACGAGCGAACGTGCGACCGCGAAGTGGAGAGAGCTCGAAGGTCTTGGTTGGGTGTGGGTGCGAGGCGTGGGCAACGCCGGCGCTGAGGAGGAGAGTGGTGAACGCCACGAGGGTGCGTTCCACGGGACTCATCTTGTCCACGCCGCGTGCCAGCACGCTTGCGGGACACGCTCGAGCGTTCCCGCGGACTTCCGGCATTGCGCACTCCGCGCATCCACGCGGTTACACGGGGCGGCCGGGACAGTGGCCTGGGGCCGCGGGGATTGCGTCCCCCAGGGCTCAGCTCAGGCGTCGAGCTTCGTCGGCTTGGGGAGAACGATCAGCGGCTTCTGCGGGTGGCGCTTGTAGAGGAGCACCGTGTACCCGAGCACCTGCGCGACCTGACTCTTCGTCTTCGTCGCGAGTGCCTCGGCGGCCTCGTGGCGATCGACGCCCGCGGACTCGCCGACCTTGATCTTGACCAGCTCGTGGTCGAGCAGGGCCTGGTTCACCGCGGCGATCAGGCCGTCGTCGAGACCGCCCTTGCCGACGTGCACCACGACCTCGAGCTTGTGGCCGAGGGCTCGGAGGTGTCGTCGCTGCTTACCGGTGAGCACGGCGGCGTTGTAGCCGACTTCGTGCGACCCGACTAGCGGCGGCGGCGGATGATCAGGCCGACGAGCGCGAGGCCGAGGAGGAGGCTGCCGCTGCTGCTGCCACCCGTCGAGCAACCGCCGGTGATCTCGCTGGTGTCGGCGGATTCGCCGCCGTTGTTGCCGTTGCCGCCACCCATGCCGGGCGGGATGGGCGGGGGTGTCGCGCCCTTCTTGACGGTGACCGTGATCTCCGCGGTGGTCACGACGTTGATGCCGTCGCTGATCTCGATCTTGATGGCGTGTTGCCCCTCGGCGAGCGTGCTCGGGGTCGTGAACGTGAACGGGCCACCCGAGCTCACGGTCTCGGTGAGGACGCTGTCGATGTAGAGCTTCGCGCTGCGGACCATCAGGTTGTCCTGCGCCGCGACGTACACGTTGAAGCCCGGGGGAACCTGCGTGCCCGACGACGGGGAGGTGATCGAGCCGCTCGGCGGGATCGTGTCGGTCGACTTCGCGCCGAGGCGCTCGGTCAGGAGCTGCACCGAGTTCTGGTTCGTGCGGCAGGTCGAGCCGCCGATGCCGCACGGACGAGCGACATCTTCACCGCAGCTCACCGTCTGGTTCTTGAACGTGCGGTTGCCGGTGTAGTCGAGATACGTCATCGGGTCCGACGCGAGGAGCTGGTGGTCGAGGCCGTACGAGTGGGCGACTTCTTGCGCCATGATCTCGCACGCGAGGCGCGCGTCCTGCGGGATGACAGCGGTGAACGTGAAGACGATCGAGTTTTCGATGACGGCGCAGTTCTGCGTGAACGGCGAGACACCCGCGACGCCGGCCTCCATGCCGAGGAGCTGCGGCGAGCCGCCGAACACGGCCTCGATGTGAGGGACATTGCCCGGGTCGGCCTCGACGATGGTGACGTCGAACGGCGCGAATAGATCGCGCATGCAGGAGACGGTGTTCGTCCACGTGGTGGCCGAGACGTTCCAGGCCGGGATGGTGACCTGCGCGTTGGCGAGCGTGGAGCGGTTGATGCGCGCGTCGTTGTTGCCGGGCGTCAGCGTGACGCTGTTCTTGTTGAGGTAGACGACGCGGCTCTGGGCGAGGGCGACGCTGGTGCCACCGACGTCGGTCGGCGTCGCCGGGAGCACCTGGCGCGCGAACTTCAGGTCGTTGATGGTGGCCGGACCCGCGACGATCTCGCCGATGGCGACCTGGCTACCCGCCGGGTGGACGATCCGCTGCTCGGCCGACGCGAGGGCCGGGGCCAGGAGCATCGCGGTCACCGTCAGGGCACTGAGTCGCATGGTTGACGAACAAATCCACGGTCCGTGCCACTCGGGTCAACTGTCCCCAGATCCCTGGTTTCCTCTGCGATGACGAGATGTTAGTCCCCTGGTACGTGGACTTGCGCAACTCGTGCAATCAGGTACTTGGCGATGGCTGCCTGGGACTTGGTTCGATCGTTTGGAGCCCCCACCCCCACGGCGAGTCTCCTAGCCACGGCAGGCGCGCTCGATCTCCGCGATCTCCTTCGGACATCCCGCGGTCAAGACGTCGTTCCCACTCCCGGTGATCACGATGTCGTCCTCGATGCGAATGCCGATGCCACGCAGCTCGGCCGGCACGTCGGGAGCGTCGCGCGCGACGTAGAGCCCGGGCTCGACCGTGATCACCATGCCGGGCTCGAGCGGACGCGCCTTGCCGTCGCGCGTGTACGCGCCGACGTCGTGGACGTCGAGGCCGAGCCAGTGCGAGGTGCCGTGCATGTAGAACTTCCGGTACGCGTTGTCGGCGATCCGCTCGTCGACCGTGCCGGTGAGCAGGCCGAGATCGATCATGCCCTGCGTCAGCGAGCGCACGCAGTGGTCATGGATCTCGTCGATCGTCACGCCGGGCTTCGCCATCGCGACGGCCGACTTCTGCGTCGCGAGGACGATCTCGTAGACCTTGCGTTGCGGTGCCGTGAACGTGCCGTTCGCGGGCCACGTCCGCGTGATGTCCGCGGTGTAGTGCTCGTACTCGCAGCCCGCATCGACGAGCACGAGGTCGCCGTCGGCGATCGCGCACCGGTTCTCGATGTAGTGGAGGATCGTCGCGTTGGCGCCGGCGCCGACGATCGTCGCGTAGCCAGGGCCGGAGCCGCCCGACTTGCGGAACTGATAGTTGATCAGCGCCTCGACCTCGTGCTCGAACACGCCGGGGCGGCCGAGCTTCATCGCAGCGACGTGGGCCTCGCTCGTGATCGCGCACGCCTTGCGCAGCGCGACGAGCTCCTCGGGACGCTTGTGCAGCCGCAGCTCGTGGAGTGCGATCCGCGGATCGACCACGGCGCGCGGCGGGCGCTTGCCGCGCTTCTCCTCCTTGCGCAGACGCGCGATCGCTGACCCGACGAGGAGATCCATCTGCTCGTCGAGCCCGAGGCTGTAGTGCAGCTCCTCGTGGTTCGCGATCAGCTCCCACAGCTTGCCGGGTAGCTCCGTCGTCGGATACGCGGCGTCGGCGCCGTACGTCTCCTTCGCGCCCTCGAGGCCGGCTCGCTGCCCATCCCAGGTCTCACGCTCCGGATCGCGTGGCCGCACGAACATCACGGTCTTCTCGGTCTCGGCGCCAGGGCGGAGCACGAGCGTCGTGTCGGGCTCGAGGAACCCGGTCAGGTAGAAGACATCACTGTGCTGGCGGAACGGATGGAACGCATCGCCGTTGCGCAGCCGCTCGGGCAGGGACCGTACAACGGCGACACCGCCCGGTCCGATCGCCTGCATGAAGGCGTGACGACGGGCGGCGAACACGGCGGGGTCGAACATCCGCCGGTCAGGATAGCAGCTAGCGGCGCGTGCGGCGGCGGCGCACGGCGAACAGGACCGCGCCGAGGAGCACGAGCCAGCCCGATGATGCCTTGCCACCGGCCGAGCAGTACATGCCGTGCGAGTGACCGTCCTCGTAGTAGTCGTCGCCGTAGTCGTAGTCCGGGTAGTACGGCTCGTCCGCCTTCGGGCAGCTCGCGAGCGTCGACGCGGTGACCTCGCGGGCGCCGTGCGCGCGGAGGTTCGTGAGGTACTGCTCGATCAGCGCGAGGTCCGCGGCGACATCGGGATCCTCGTGGCTCTCGTTCCAGGCGATCGCGGCGCGCTGGGTCGACTGGAGCGCGGCGGCCGCGCAGGTGACGTCGCCCGACATCGTCGCGAGGCGCAGGCCGAGGAAGATGTTGTACATGCCGTAGCGCTCCGCCATCTCTGCGCCCGACAGGTGCGGATCCTCGGGCGACTCGAGCGGATCACCGGCGTAGTCGAGCGTGATGTTCTGCGTGATGCGCTCCGTCGAACCCGGTGCGCGATACGACAGCGTGAGATCGGCGATCTTCGTCGTCGCATTCTGCGTCGCCTCGAGGTGCACGAAGATCATGCTGCCGCCGCCGCGCCGGCCTTCGCCCGGCACCTGGCTCGTACGGCTCGCGAGGAACACCGCGGGAATCGCCATCGAGCCCTTCGTCGGCTGCGCCGACCACAGCCGGCTGCCGACGACCTCGCTGAACGTCCAGCCCGAGCCCGCGTTCGCCTCGATCTTGATGTCGAGCGCGAGCGGCGACATGAAGTAGTCGAGCTCCTCGGTGAACACCTCGCTCGCGGCGCTGCCGTCCTCCATGAAGTAGTAGTTGCCCGCACCGTTCTCGGCGAGGCCGCGCATCAGCTCGACGTCGAAGCTCTGACCGACACCGATCGTCGTGAGGCCGATGCCGCGCATGATCCGCTGCTTCGCCATCGCGAAGATCTCGGGCTGCGACGTGATGCCGACGGTCGCCTGACCATCGGACATGAAGATGACGCGGTTCTGGCGCTCGTTGACGGGGTACTCGCCGAGGAGCTCGAAGCCATCCTTGAGACCGTCGTAGATGTTCGTGCCGCCGCGCGGCGTGAGCGCGTCGATCCTGGCGTGCAGGTTTGGCCGATTCAACGTGTCCGTGAACGGCGCGTCGATCGTCGTGACGTCGTCGAACGAGATCAGCGAGATCCGATCCTCGTCCCTCAAGTTGTCGACCAGCGTGTGGAGGCCGACCTTCACCTTCTCGAGCCGCATGTCCTGCGACATCGAGCCGGAGTGATCGACGACGACGACGAGGTTCATCGGCTTGCGCACGAACGTCGCGGGATCGAGCGGCGTATTGACCGCGATCTGCAGCGTCGCCTGGTGCTTGCCGAGGAGCCAGTCGCGGCCGATCGAGAGACCCGGCGTCAGGCACAAGGTCCCGCCGCAGTCCGCGGGCGGCGACTCGTTGAAGTGCTCGTTGAAGAAGCCGTTCGCATCGAGCGTGTTCGCCGCGGGGATGTCGCCGCGATCGAGAATGCTGCGGAACTCGCCCATGTCCTGTGCGCCGCCGAAGCTAACGCCACCGCCACCGCCACCAGAGCCGCCACTGTCGGACGCCCCTTCCATGCCGCCGGCACACGCTGAGATGACGATGAGAGACCCGAGCCAGTGAGTGGAGCGCATGAAGCGTCAATCAGCAGCATTGGTGCCAGGGTAGGAGTCAGCCCGATTCAACTGTCGAGCATGGGACTTAGCTCCGATTTCGGCGATCACGACCTCGCCCTGCGGTTTGCTCCGCGGCCTGTGGGTCACGACATTCGTGTCGTAGGATGCGCCCGTGAGGATCCCCGCCCGGCTGCTGCTCGCCACGACGCTCGTGCTCGCCTGCCAGCGCAAGCCGCCACCGCCGCCACCGCCTGCGGAGCCGACGAAGGACGTCGCCGTCGCAAAGCCAGCGGCCACCAAGGACGCCCCGGTCGTTCCGGTCTACCGCACCCAGGAGTCCAACGATCACATCGATCCGCAGCTGCTCGGTCACGGCAAGTCGTTCATGGTCGTCAGCGAAGCACCGCTCGCATCCAAGGTCGGCAGCGACATTCTCGCGGCTGGCGGCAACGCGGTCGATGCGGCGGTCGCGACGGCGTTCGCACTCGCCGTCGTGTATCCGACCGCCGGCAACCTCGGTGGTGGTGGATTCGCTGTCGTTCGCGTCGCCGCGGGCAAGGCGGTCGCGCTCGACTTCCGCGAGACCGCGCCCGGCGCTGCGACCACGAACATGTATCTCGACGACAAGGGCGAGGTCACCAAGGCGTCGCTCGTCGGCTACAAGGCGTCGGGCGTGCCTGGCTCGGTCGCGGGTCTTTGGACCTTGCATCAGAAGCTCGGCAAGAAGCCATGGAAGGAGCTCGTCGAGCCCGCGATCACGCTCGCGCGCGATGGCTTCGCGGTCGACAAGCTTCTCGCGTCGAAGATCGAGCGCCGCGCGAAGATGCTGCTCGAGTTCCCGGCCTCCGCGGAGCTGTGGGTCCCCAACCGCATTCCTCGCGCCGAGGGGGCCATCGTCGCGATCCCGCTCCTCGCGGTCGCACTCGAGCGCATTCGCGATCAAGGAGCCGACGGCTTCTACAAGGGTGAGACCGCGGCCGCGATCGCGAAGGACATGAAGGCGAACGGCGGCCTGATCACCCTCGAGGATCTCGCGGGCTACAAGGCCGAGTGGCGCGATCCGTTGCGCATCGCTTATCGCGGTCACTCCGTCGTGTCGATGCCCCCACCGTCGTCGGGCGGGATCGTGATCGGCATGACGGCCGGCATCCTCCGCAACTTCGATGTCTCCAAGTTCGCGTGGCACGGCTACGACCACGTGCACTACCTCGTCGAGACGTGGCGTCGCGCGTTTGCCGCGCGCAACGAGCTCCTCGGCGATCCGGCGTTCGTCAAGGACATGCCGATCACGCGCCTCCTCGCCCAGCCGTACCTCGACAAGCTCGCGACGTCGATCACGCCCACCGCCACCAAGTCCGCCGACATCCCGCCGATCGTCGACGGCGACCACACGACCAACCTCTGCGTCGTCGACAGCACTGGCATGGCTGTCGCGCTCACCACCACGCTCAACACGGGCTGGGGCAGTGGCGTCACGATCCACGGCTTCCTGATGAACAACGAGATGGACGACTTCAGCGCGAAGCCCGGCTCGGCCAACGTGTTCGGCCTCGTCCAGGGCGTCGCGAACAAGATCGAGCCCGGCAAGCGCATGCTGTCCTCGATGTCGCCGACGATCGTCGAAGACATGAAGGGCGACCTGCGCATCGTCGTCGGCGGTGCAGGCGGTCCCCGCATCATCACCGAGGTCTGGCAGACCATCTCCAACGTCATCGACTTCGGCCTCACCGCGGGCGCCGCCGTCGCGCGGCCTCGCGTTCACCATCAGCACCTGCCGGACAACATCGCGATCGAGCCCGATTCGATCGACACGGACACCGACGCCAAGCTTCGTGCTGCAGGTTACGAGCTTCGCCACAGCAACTCGCCTCCCGAGTTCGGAACCGCGAACGCGATCGTGCGCGTCAAGGACGGGTGGGACGGCGCTGCCGATCCACGCGGCGGCGGCGCAGCGATCGGCGACTGAACGCGCTAGCATCCAACCATGGCGCCGAAGTCGTCGCAGAACGATCGGACAGACACCGGCATCCTGCTCGACAAGAAGCTGCCGGTCCCCACGTCTCGCATCAGCGAGCCCCGCATCGGCGGAGGCGGTGGTGGCGGATCCCCCGTCGCCAACAAGACGATCGCGCTCGTCGCGGGCGGCGCCCTCCTGATCGGCGGTGTCGTCGGCTTCCTCGTGCGCCCGCGCCTGATGAAGGACCCGCGGATCGAGAAGCTCGAAGCGAGCATCGCGGACACTCGCAAGACTGCGACCGCCGATCGCGATCGCGCCGCGACGGCCGAGAGCAAGCTCAAGGTCGAGACCGCGGCCAAGGGCGATCTCGAGAAGCAGCTCGAGCTCGCGAAGAAGGCGCAGACGCAGCTCGCCGACAAGGCAGCTGATGCCGACAAGAAGGCGAAGGAGCAAGACGCCGCGCAGACCAAGCTCAAGGCCGCACTCGACAAGAACAGCGGCTCCGTCTCCTCCGAAGGCGACGAGATCCGTCTCCAGCTGATCGACAAGGTGCTGTTCAAGGTCGGCGACGATCAACTCACCGATCGCGGCAAGGCGGTCCTCGCCAAGGTCGGCAAGGCGCTCGCCGAGCTCGACGACAAACAGATCTGGGTCCAGGGCCACACCGACGACTCGCCGATCGTCGTCCCGCCAGCGCCCAAGAAGCCCGCGAAGGGCGCACCGGCACCGGCGGCCCGCTTCGCTTCCAACTGGGAGCTGTCCGCCGCGCGCGCGCTCACGGTCGTCCACTACCTGCAGGACACGGCCAAGCTCGACCCCTCGCGGCTCGCTGCCCTCGCGTTCGGCCAGTACCGCCCGGTCTCGCGCGCGAACAAGGCGGCGAACCGCCGCATCGAGATCGTCCTCTACCCGCACCGCGCAGTGATCAAGCGTTAGCCGGCGTGCGACTCCGGGGCGCCGGGGTCCGTCCGGACCTGACGTGATGCGCTTCGTGTTCCGCCGCCGCGACCGGGTGACCCGTCAGATGATCCGCGATCGCGAGCGCCTCGCCGCGCTCGAGATCGGTGGCGCGCCCGACCGGCCTTTCCACATCGTCGCGCCGTGCGTCGTCGAAGTGCGTTGCCGCAACCTGTCCTGTCCGCAGTGCGAGGGCAACTACAAGCTGGTCGAGCATCGCGCGCCCAAGCCAGGGCTGCGGCAGGCGACGGTGATGTGCAACCTGTGCGGCATCTCGCGCGATCTCTGGTTCAAGCTGGTGTCGCTCGATCCGAACTAGCTAGCCGATCTGCGCGATGAACCCTGCGGCCGCTAGCTCCATGCGAGTCGGCGGCACCAGCTCGCGAACGTTGCTGATCCGCTGCGCCCACTGTCGCCACACGGCGGCGGTCGCTTCCTGTGCGCGGCCCTCGATCACGGCGGTCGCACACTGCCAGCCCGCCGTCACGAGTCCACCGAAGCGCTCGGCGATCAGGACGTCGTCCGCGAGGATCGCGAGAATGCGGCGCATCGCGTGGGGCTCGCCCACGGCCTCGGCGATCGCGACGAGCATCACGCGCGCGTCGCGCGCCGCGAACAGGATCCGCCGACGCAGGCGCTGCTGCAGCTCGGTTGCGAGCGATCGCACCGGCGCATCGTCGAGTGCGTGCAGCTGAACGGCGGGCGGCGCGATCCTACCGATCGTGCGCGTGACGGCAACATCGACGCGCGATCGAGTCTCGTGACCGAAGCCGCGCCGCACGCCTGCGATCACCGCGCCGAGGAGGCTGCCGATCGCGAGGCCCGCGAGTGTCTCGAGCAGTCGATCGAGTGTGCGGCCGGCGAGATCGACATCGCGCGTGACGGGCTCGGCGAGGAGGAGGCTCGCGGCGGTGTGGTCGAAGCGGCCTGCGGTCTGGACGAGGTAGTGATCGAGATCGATCTCGATCGAGATAGGAGCGAGGAGGGCGGCGTTCTGGGTCATGAGGGCCGCTATCGAACCGAGCCCTCGGGGGTTGCGCCTGGACGTGCGACACGCAGCCGGCACGAGGTGGAGTGTAGGCCTCCCACTCGCGGCCGTCAGTCATCGTGGTTCGCCACGTGATTTCCACAGGATCCGTTGCACCTGCCACGCCCGGCAATTGCATGGGATACCCGCACCATGACCAAGCTATGCGCGCTGATCGGGATGCTGACCGGCTGCATGGTCGGTGAAGTCGGCACTGGGGGTGGCGGGGGAGGCGGGATCGACGCCAGTACTGGCGGCGGTGTGGATAGCGGAACTCCCGACGCGGCTGTGGGAGGTGCCTCGCTCCAGGTCACGTTCACGACCACACCGACACTCGCTGGTGGGCAATACGCGCCGGCCAACGTGGTCGCGGTCTGGATCGAGAACCAGGGCACCTTCGTCAAGACGGTTGGCCGCTGGGCGGCGACGCGCAAGCAGCACCTCGTCGCGTGGACACTGGCGGCAGGGCCCAATGATGCCGACGCCGTGACCGGAGCGACGCGCGCCAACAACACGCTGCCGCTGACGGTGACCTGGAACCTCCAGAACAGACTCAATACGGTCGTGCCCGACGGGACGTACACCGTGCGGATGGAGCTCACCGATCTCAACGCCAACCAGGCGAATCAAAACAACCAGGGCACGTTCACGTTCATCAAGGGCCCAGCCCCGCAGATGCAGACTGCGCTCACCAACGGTGGCTTCACCAACGTCTCGATCCAGTTCACGCCGTAGGCTCGAAACCCTGTAGTGACGAAGGGGGTACACTGAGACGTGGTGAGACCCGCGTCCCAGATGCAGAGCCCGGATGCGATCGCCGAACTGGCGTCGATCTGGAAGCGCTACGAAGGTGATCAGGACGGCGCGCTGCGCGCGATCACCGAGACCGCCGCGAAGGCACTGAAGACCGCGCGAGCAAGTGTGTGGCTCCTCAACGAGGACCAGACCGAGCTGACGTGCGTGGATCTGTACGAGGCGGCCGAGAAGAGGCACTCGAGCGGCATCGTGCTCAAGGCGGCCGACTACCCGATGTACTTCAAGTCGCTCCTCGAGGAGGAGACCATCGCGGCAGACGACGCTCACACCCACACGAGCACGGCGGAGTTCTCGACGGGCTATCTGACGCCACTCGGCATTGGCGCGATGCTCGATGCGCCGATCCGTACCGGGCTGCGGCTGGTCGGCGTGCTGTGTCACGAGCACATCGGGCCGGCGCGTGTGTGGGGAACCGGCGAGACCAAGGACGCCGCGTTTCTCGCGAGCCTCGCGAGCCTGACGCTGGAGCTGCGCAGCCGGGCGAAGCGCGAGGCCTTGCTCGAGGCGACTCTGCAGTCGACCGGAGAGGGGATCCTGGCGTGGGAGGGCGACAAGGTGCTCGCGTTCAACCAGCGGTTCCTCGACATGTGGCAGCTCGAAGCGAAGTCGATGCGGTCGTTCGAGGCGGTCCGCAACTACATGACGAGCAAGACGGGGCTGAGCGGGTTGATCGGGACCGCGAACGAGTCGTTCGCCGAGTCACGTGACGACA
>JANOPP010000425.1:0-2491 GCA_031421915.1 Myxococcales bacterium
CCGTGTCCCTGATTTGGGCACTCGGCTCCGACAACGACGCACGACAGGTCGAGGAAGCTCTCTACGCGGCCAGAGACGAAGTGGAGCGGTACCTCGAATCGACCGCCTGCTTCGTCCGCCGAGGACATGCGGGAGCACTCGTCGAGCCAGGCAAGGGCTTCTTCGGGGCGGTCTTCATGCATCGCACGAGCCGCCTCGCTGACCCTGGCATCCACCTCCACTGGACCGTCTTCAACGTCACCGAAGGACCCGACGGCCGCCGCACCGCACTGGATGGCAAGGCTCTCTATCGAGAGCGGTACGCCGCCGAAGCGGTGTTTCAGGCGACTCTGCGGCGGGAGCTCGTCGTCCGGCTCGGACTGGTCTTCGACGACATGGATCGACACGGCGTCGCCGAAGTCGCCGGCGTCAGCGCCGACATGCGGCGCGCCTTCTCACGTCGACGCACCGAGATCGTCGCCGAGATGAATCGCCTCGGCGTTCACTCCGGCGAGGGGGCGCGCATCGCAGCGCTGAGTACCCGGAAGCCGAAGCTCACTGGCATCACCGAGGATGAGCTGCGAGCCGAGTGGCGACAGCGCGCCGGCGATCACCGCTTTGATCTCTCCAACGTGCCACGGGTCGTGCGGACGCCGACGCTCCGGGTTGACGACAGCGAGCTGTCGGTGATGGTGGTCGAGGAGCACGCCACGTTCGAACGCCGCGACTCAGTGCGAGCCGCATCGAGGGCCGCCCGGCAGGGAGCGACGCTCGACGAGATCCTCGACCGTGCCACCACGTTCCGGGACTCCCCCGAGACGATCGAGGTGGAGAGCGGCCGGTGGACGACGCAGGCGATCCTCGCTGCTGAACGCAGCGTTCTTGCCGTCGCAGGCGGTGAGGGGCGCGATGCCTACCGGGCCGACGACCAGGCGGTGGCGGACGCAGTCTCGTCACGTCCATCGCTGAGTAGAGAACAGCAGCGCATGGTCGAGCATCTCTGCCGGTCCGGTCAACCGCTCGATGTCGTCATCGGCCGGGCAGGCGCCGGCAAAACGTTCACGCTCGACGCTGTGCGCGAGGCCTTCGAGAACTCCGGTCACCGTGTCATCGGCGTCAGCCTGGCCGCGCGAGCGGCACGAGAGCTCCAATCCGGCGCGGGCATCGCGTCAACGACTGCCCACTCGTTGCACGCCGATCTCGAGTCCAGCCGACGGAAGCTGCGAACCGGAGATGTCCTGGTGGTCGATGAGGCGGGAATGCTCGGCACCGAGCTGATGGCCGACCTGGCCGGCAAGGCACATCGAGCCGACGCCAAGGTGATCCTCGTCGGCGACCCGAAGCAACTCCCGTCGATCCAAGCCGGCGGCCTGTTCGCCTCGCTTGCGAACCGGATCGAGATCGTCGAACTCGTCGAGAACCGCCGGCAGATCGACCCGCAGGAACGCTTCGTTGCGGCCGCGCTCCGCAAGGGGCTGACCGAGCTGGCCGTGCGCCGACTCGACCAGCACGGTCGGGTCACGATTGCACACAACAGCGATGCCCTACGCGACCAGATGGCGCTCGACTGGTGGCAGCTCCACACGGACGGTCGCAACGCCGTCATGGGCGCCGTCCACCGAAGCGACGTCGACGACCTCAACAGCCGAGTGCATGCGCTGCTCGAAGCATCCGATCAACTCGGCCCGCTCGTCGCGGTCGCCGACGATCGCCGCTACTGCGTCGGCGATGCCGTGCTCGGACTTCGCAACCGCTACGACCTCGGGATCCTCAACGGTGATGTCGGCACCATCACCGGCGCCGACGAACAGCGCGTCCAGGTCAGTTTCGCCGACGGTCGTGACGTGCGGCTGCCGCTGGACTACGTCGCCGACAACCTGCGGCACGCCTACGCCCGTACGGTTCACAAGACGCAGGGGCTCACGTGTGAGGTGGCGCTCCTGCTGGGAGACGACGCCCTGTACGCCGAGCTCGGCTACACGGCTATCACTCGCGGCACACACGAGAACCGCATCTACACCGTCGTCACGACCCAGGACTTCGCCGATCGCGACTTCCACCTCGAGCACCTCGTGCGCTCGCTCGATCGAAGTCACGCAAAGACGGCGGCGATCGACTACTTCGAACCTCTGGAGCTTCGATGAACGCGCCCCGCGACACCGGGTCCGATCCGCTCGAGACTTTGGCGATCGGCGCGCTCGTTGCTCTCGGAGTTGTCGGCGGTGGTCACTGGCTCGCCGCCTCGCTCGCTGCGCTCGTTGGTCGACAGCGAGCGTTGGGCGGAGGCTTCGCTGACTCGATCGCTGCGCTTTGGCAGCTGCCAGACCATTGGGCCGAGCCGAAGCAAGCGTGGTCTGCGCCGGCCTCGTCGAATCTCCCCGGCCCTTTGCCCTACTGGATGAGTGTCGCCGTTGTCGTAGCGGCCGCTCTCGGAGCACTTCTCGTGTGGCTGAAGTACCGGCAACGCCGACACGAACCGATCGACCGCCGTCGACGTGTCGGCGTCGATACG
>JANOPP010000426.1:0-12270 GCA_031421915.1 Myxococcales bacterium
CGAGCAGATCGACGTCGATATCGACGTCGATCTCGACGCCAACGCCGCTGCGTCCCCGGACGCTGACCCCGGTGCATCGCTCGAGCTACCTACCCGCGCGCACGTTCCGTTGCCGGTCGCGATCGCGACGCCGGTCGCGCCCGTGGCGCGATCGCGGACGTGGATCGCCATGATTGCGGTCGGTATCCTCGCGCTCGGCGCCGGCGGCTACGTCGGCTATCAGCAGTTCGCGCACACCGACGAGCCAAAGACCTCGCCGCCGATCGCGACCGACGTCCCGACCGTGACGATGCCCGTGACCGAGCCGACTACCGTCGAGGCCACGCCTCCGGCCAAGACTGCCGATCCCGTCGCGACCGTGCCGGCCGTGACCGGACCGAGCGCGGCCGAGTCCGCGATCGTGGCGCCCCCGGATCCGGATCCCGATCCGGGGTTCGCGGCGAAGGTGAGCTCCAAGCGACCCAAACCTCCGCCACCCAAGCCGCCGCCCCCGAAGGGGGTGACCCCGCCGAAGCCACCGAAGCCACCGAAGCCTGCCGCGCCTCCTCCGAAGGATCAGAAGCAATGGGATCTCGATTCGCCCTTCTTGCCCAATCAGTGATCGCCCTCTCGCTGCCCGCCGTCGCTGCGGCGGAAGGCGACAAGACGGGGCTCGCACGCGAGCTGTTCGACCTCGGCGTCGAGGAGTACAAGGCAAAGCAGTACGACGCGGCCGCCGCATCGATGGCGAAGTCGTACTCGCTCGATCCGCAGCCCAACGCGCTCTACGCCCAGGCACAGGCGGAGCGCCTCGGCGGTAAGTGCAAGGAGGCGATCGCGCACTACAAGCTGGTGATCGACACCGCGAAGGACGACAAGATCATCACGGCCGTGAAGGCGAACGTCGAGCTATGCCAGCAGATCGAGCGCGGTGAGAAGAGCAAGGAAGTCCCAACGGAGGCCAAGACCGCCGAGCGCGACGCGCCGGTCCTCGAGATCCGCACCGTCTATCGCACCGAGAGCCGCACCGACAAGGTCGCGGTCGTGCTGTTCGCCGGCGGCGGACTCGCGCTCGGTGGCTCGCTGGCGATGTATCTGGTCGCGCGGTCGGCGAGCAGTGATGCGGAGCGCGCCGAGTCGCTCGTCGAATACAACGATCTGTACGACCGTGCCGCCCAGCTGCGGTGGATGTCCTATGCCGCGGCGGGAATCGGCCTTGGCTGCATTGCCGTCGCTGCGTACCGGCTGATCGGCGGTAGCGGGGAGACACGCGTGCAGGGTGTCGCGATCGTGCCGACACCCGGTGGCTCGCTCGTGTCGTGGTCGTCGGCCTGGTAACACGTCGGTGCGCTGACGGGCTATCCTGGCCCTGTGCCGGGGGAGGTGAAGCCGAGTGACGACGCGACGGCGATCTTGCCGACCGGCGACGTCGATGCGGAGATGACCTCGACGATCGCACCGGCCGCGTCGGCTCGGATGATCACGAACCGCACCACGGGAGGCGGCTCGACGACGATCGGCTCACCGCTCGAGGCCCTCGAGCGCGACGAGATGCTGCGGACCCGGCGGTTCTGTGCGATCGGCGCCGTGATCGGAACAGCCGGCGGCGCTTCCGTGACGCTCCTCCCCGGCGATCCGACGGCGACCGCGGTCTTGCTCTCGTCGGTCGGCCTCGCGCTGTCCGCGGTCCTGTTCCTCTTCCTCCGGACCGGCGATCCGGTGAAGTTCCGCAAGCCGTCGACGATGCTCGGCTGGTACATCCCTGCCGTCTGCGTGACCGCGTCGCTGCCGTACTTTGGCGTGTTCTCGCCGGCGTGCGTCATCCTCGTCCTCGGCATCTACTTCACCGGCCTCGGGAAGAGTCCCGGCCTCGCACGCGCGGTGTACATCACCTGTGCCGGCGCCCAGGCGGTGCTCGCGGCGCTCGTGATCCGCGGAGTCCTCCCCGACACCGGCATCGTCCAGATCATGCCGATCGGCGAGTTCGAGCAGTGGATCGTGCAGGGCCTCGTGCAAGTCGTGCTGCTCGGGACCTACGTCACCGCCCGCGTGTCGCGCGCGACCGCGCTCGCGACGCTGCAGGAGCTCGAGCGAGCCGTTCGCCTCGCCGCACATCGTGAGGCCCTTCTCCTCGAGGCGCGCGAGGAGCTCGAGCGCGCGCTGCTCCAGGGACGCGGCCGATTCACCGACCAGGCGATCGGCGGCTATCAGCTCAAGGACGTCATCGGTCGCGGCGCCATGGGTGAGGTCTACGCCGCCGTCGACGCCAAAGGCCATCCGTTCGCGATCAAGCTGCTCGCGCAGGCGTCGCTCGGCAACCTCAACCACGTGCTGCGCTTCCTCCGCGAGTTGCGCACCGCCGCCGGGATCGAGTCGCCCCACGTCGTCCGCGTGATCGAGGTCGGCGAGAACCCCGTCCCGTACCTCGTGATGGAGAAGCTCGAGGGCAAGACCCTCGCGGAGATCCTCCGCAACAAGAGCGCGATGCCCGCCGGCGACGTGACCGAGCTGGTCCGTCAGGTCGGCATCGGCATCACGGCGGCAGCGGCGGCCGGCATCGTCCATCGCGACCTCAAGCCGCAGAACGTGTTCCTTCACCGCAATCAGTGGAAGGTCCTCGACTTCGGGGTCGCGCGCGCGATCGACGCGGGAGACACACTGACCGCGGGCCACGTCGTCGGGACGCCGTCGTACATGGCGCCGGAGCAGGCGAGCGGCGCGACCGTCGATCACTGCACCGATCTCTATGCGCTCGCCGCGATCGCCTACCGCGCGATCACGGGTCACCCGCCGTTCGCCGCGGGCGAGATCGCCGAGACGCTCTACAAGGTCGTCCACACGCGGCCGCGTCGCCCGAGCGAGCTGGTCCCGAGCCTGCCGCCCGACGTCGATCTCGTGCTCGCGATCGGCCTCGCGAAGCGGGCGAGTGATCGATTCTCGTCCGCACTCGAGCTCTCGGACTCGCTCTATCACGCGATGGCGGACACGCTGCCCGAGCCGATCCGCCTGCGCGGGCTCGCACTCGATCGCGCAGGCGCGTGGGCGTCACTGAAGCACCGCCCCTCGACGGCGCGGCTACGCGGTCCGGGTCACTAGCGAACGGGCAGGAGCAAGAACACGATCACTGCGACGACGACGAGCAGCAACGCCGCCACGCCCAAATACCAGCGACGCTCCACGATCGCGATTGTAGCTGGCGTCAGAGCGGAGCGTTACGGTTACCCGAGTACGAATGCCGGCGAAGGATCTCGAGCAGCGACGCGCAACGGTACGTGCGTGGTACGCGAGGACGCGCGATGCGCGCGCGGCTGGCACACGGGCCAGGCGAAAGGAGCGCAAGCGAACGGTCGTCGCCTGGTACATCGAGCTCAAGAGTCAGCTCGTCTGTGCTCGATGCGGAGAGAACCATCCGGCCTGCATCCAGTTCCATCATCAGGCCGCCAGCGACAAGGAAACGACCGTAGCCGACGCGGTTCGCCGCGGCTGGGGACGCGCTCGGATCCTTCGCGAGATCAGCAAGTGCGAGGTGCTGTGCGCGAACTGTCACGCCAAACATCATGCTTGGGAGGCCGTCGAATGAAGCGAACGACGTGGCGTGACCGCAATCCAGCCGCCTTCAACGCGGCCTGGCGCCGCTGGTACCGCAAGAACGCGAAACGCAAGATTGCGTGGCAGGCACGCCGCCGAGCTGAGCTGCGTGTGTGGTGGAACGAGCTGAAGGCGACCCACCAGTGCGAGACGTGCGGTGAGAGCGCGCCCGAGTGCCTGCATTTTCACCACGTCGACCCTCGGAAGAAAGTCGCCGAGCTATCCGCCGCCCTGGTGGACGGCTGGTCGCGGAAGCGGATCCTGGCGGAGGCCGTGAAGTGCCGCGTTCTCTGCGCGAACTGCCATCTCAAGCACCACTGGCAGGAACGAGTCTCGATGTAGTCGGGGCGACAGGATTCGAACCTGCGACTTTTTGGTCCCAAACCAAACGCGCTACCAGGCTGCGCTACGCCCCGAAGGTCTATCGCTTACCACGCCGCGGCAGAGATGGGCATCCCCCAAACGAACAACGTCCCCGGCCGGAGCCGAGGACGTCCGCAACGACCGAGGAGGTCTACTCTTTCTCGGCAGGAGCAGCAGGCGCGGGGGCGGCCTCGGCAGGACCCGAGGACTTGCCGCCGGCGTAGTAGTTACGGAGCATCGTGGTCTCGAGGTTGAGATCACCGATCGTGGTCTTGCCCTCGCCCGCCTTGATGGCGGCCTCGAGCTTGGTCACGCACGGAGCGCACGGGCTGCCCTGGATCTTCGGCAGCGCGAGCAGCACGCTCTGGCGAACCAGGCGGACGTCGCTCTTCGCCGCGTCGAGCAGCGTGTCGGTGAGCTTGCTGGCGGCTTGACCAGCCTTGCCGATCTCGAGCATCGCGCGCTCGACGTTCGCCTCGACGAGGCCCTTCTTCTCGTCGTCGGTCCAGTCCTTGATGTCCTTGATGTACGACGCGAGGTTCTTGGTCGCCTCTGCCGGCGTCAGCTTGAGGCTCGCCGCGAAGCACGCGAGGTCCTGCTTGCAGCGGATCGCGATCTCGATGCGGGCGATATGGGTCTGGAACATGCGGGCGTAGCCCTTGTAGGACTTGGCCGCGTTGTCTGCGCCCTTGTACGCAGCGGTCGCTTCCTTGTGCTTCTTCTTGTGGACCTTGAACTCGTCTTCCATCTTCTTGGTCGCGGCGGTCGCGGCCTTGATGTCCTCGGCGGTCTTGGCCTTGTCGTTGGTGAGGCGGATCAGATCGCTCTTGGCCTTCTCGAGCGTCTTCTTGTGGCCCTCGAACACCTTGTCGGCCGCGTCGGAGTCCGCCTTCGGCTTGCCGTCGGCTTCCTTGCGCTTCTCGGCCGCTGCCTTGAAGTACTTGTCGGCGAGGCCCTCGAGCACGTCGATCGTCTTGGGGTCGCGCGACAGGCGAGCGAACGCCGTCGCGGCTTCCTGGCGGAGACCGTCGTCGGCGGCGTTGTCCGCGGCGATCTTGCCGAGCTCGACCACGCCCGCGTTGTCTCGAGTGAGGAACGGGTATGCAGAGATTGCGAGGATCTTCACGCCGAGGTCGGGCGGCGCAGCAGCGTCCGCGCCCTTCTTCGGAGCCGGCGCCGGGCCGGTGTTCCACATCGCGAGGACGGGCTTGGCAGCCTCGGCCGCGCCGATCTTGCGGAGCGCGTCGAACAGCGCGTTGTACTGCGTGTTCGGGCTCGGCTGATCGTCCATGAAGTAGACCGGGACGGCGGGACGCTTGAGTGCCGCGAGCAGATCCGGAGCCGCGCCGGTGTCGTAGAAGTCGCCGAGCACGACGGCCGGGTAGAAGTCCTTCGCGGAGACCGGCTGGCACTGGTCGGGGGGCGCGTCGCCCTTGTCGCCGCAGTACTTGTCGAGCCGCTTCTCCTTGAACAGCTGGTTGACCTCGGCGTGATCGCCGCGGAGCACCTTGCGGAGCTCGTCCTTGGCGGTCGGGCCGGTCGCGACGAGCGCGCGGCGGATCTGCATGAACAGCTCCGGCGTGCGGTACATCGAGAGCGTCAGGGTCTTCGCAGCGGTCGGGACACGGAGGTCACCGAGCGCGTTGATCGCCGAGCCGGTCACGCCGAGAAAGAGACCGAACTTCTCCTCCATCGCGCGACCCTGCTCCTTGTCCTTTGCCGTCTTCGGGTGCGGCGGGGGCTCGCGGTCGATGATCTTGATCAGCGCCGCGGACGCCTTGGACTTGTCGGTCTCGTACTTGCCGATCGCGCGGATCGCGCCGATCTGCGCCGAGATGAGCTTCTTGGTGACCGGCTTGTTCGCCAGATCGATCAACGCGTCGAGGCCCTCGGGCAACCGCGACTCCCCGAGCGCGTCGGCGGCCTTGCTCGCGGAGTCGACCGAGCGCGGGTTCGCCTCGTCGACCTCGGTGAGCGCGCGAGTCAGGAACGGCAGCGCCTTGTCCCAGCTCGCCTTGCGGCCCGTCTTCTCGTAGTCGGTCGCGAACTTCGCCTTCGCCTCTTCAGGCGTCAGCTCGCGCGCGAGGCCGATGATGACCTGGAGCAACCGGACAGGCTTGCCCTGGTCGCTCCATGCTTCACCGAGAGCCGGAATCGCGCTCGGATCGCCGAGCTGTTCCAGCTCCGTGACCGCGCGCTCGGACTCTTGCGGGTCACCGAGCTTCTTGGTCCACGTCGAAGCGGAGTACGGATTGTCGGGACAGCCGGCGAGGCTCATGGCGAGCCCGGCCAGCATGACAAGTGCCAGGAGGCGCGTCATGAGTTCTCTTTCTACTTGGTCACAGCCGAGAACAATTACTTGTTCTTGACGGCGAACAACAGGTTATCAAAACCAGCCGCCTTGGCGGTGTTCACGATCTTGTTGATCAGGCGAGCATCAGTCTGCTCGTCTGCCTGCAGGATCGCGAGACCGTCGGGACAGATCTTGCCCGGCTGCGGACGGATGTTGTTCTTCGCGTCGTCGCACGCCTTGGCGAGATCCTTCGGAAGCTTGCCCATTCCGACATCTTCTTTGATCTTCTTCGCGGCGGCGTCGAGGCGCTCGTAGAGGGCGTCGATCTTGAACGTCGGCGAGTCGTCGCGCAGCGCGCTGTCGACCGTGGCGACGAGCTGTCCCTGGTACGTGATCTCCGACTTGGTCACGATGATCACGGGCGCCTGCTGCAGCGTCTGCTTCGAGTCTGCAATGGGCAGATCGAGGCCGCGCTGCGCCTGGAGGAGCTCACCGGAGGCGGAGAACACCATCAGGAGGAAGCACACGAGCATCGTCATCATGTCGACGAACGGCACGAGGTTGAGCGAGATGTTCGACGCACGGCTCGTCGCTCCGCTTCCGGCCTTCTTGACCAGATGCTTGAACGGGACCGAGTGATAGAGGCGTGAGCCTGCTTTGTGAACTGGCATGGCCGTCTCCTCTTACAGTGACGGTCGAGCCGCGAGGCCCGCCGGGTCAGAGAGACCAACGTCGATGAACCCCACCTTGATGGCGTAGTCCATCGCGCGAATGACATCCTGGTACTTGACCGGGGCCTGCGTCGTCGACTCCGCAGCGATCTCGAGGTCAGCGCGGTCTGCGAAGAATGCCGAGGCCTTGTGCTCCTTGAGCGTGGTCTCGAACTTCTCCCAGTCCTGGTCTTCCGCCTTCTTCGGGATCTCCTGGAACTCGTTGACGCGGGACAGCCCGACCCAGATCCGATCCGCCTGCACGAGCACGGACAGCGTGACGGTCTCGTCGTCCTTCTGGACGTTCGAGGTGTCGCGCGTCTTGCCCTTCGGCTGGATATTGATCTGGGCGATGTTGACCCAAACTGCGGTCACGAGAAGGAAGGCGGTCAAACAGCTCATCAGATCGATGAACGGGATGATGTTCAACTCGACGTTGACGCTTCCTTTTTCGTCCGCTCCTACTGCTGCACCCATGGTGGGTTCTCCTCGCTAGTTGTTGACGTGCGAGAGAGAACTACGCCTGGGGCTGCATCTGCGAGCGGTGCGACGTCACGAGGTTGACGACCTGCACGGTCACCTCGTTGATGTCGTCGATGACGTGCGTGGTCTTGCCCTGGAGGAGCGAGAACCCGAGCAGGCCGATCAGCGACGTGCCGATACCGAACGCGGTGCAGTTGAGTGCTTCCGAGATGCCGTTTGCGAGCTCGGTGGCCTTGTTGCCACCCTCGTCGCTACCGACGGAGCCGAACGACTTGATCATGCCTGCGATGGTGCCGAGGAGGCCGGCCATGACGGCGAAGTTGGCGAGCATCGCGAGGTACGGGGTGCGCGCGTTGATCTTCGGCAGCTCGCGGAGAGCGGCCTCGTCCATCGCAGCCTGGACCTCGTCATCGCTCTTGTTGAACTTCATGAGGCCCGCCTGGACGATGCGGGTCATCGGCGTCGGGTTACCCGAGCAGACCTTGATGGCGCCCTGGACATTGCCCGACATCACCTGGCTCTTGAGGAGCGCGAGGAGCTTGTCCTTGTCGACCGAGGCGCGGAACAGATAGACCGCGCGCTCGACGATCACCGCGATGATCAGCACCGAGACGAAAAGGATGGGCCACATGCCCCATCCGCCCTTGTGAAACGCGGTCGAAATTGCAGTCAGCATCTAGAACATCCTCCGAATGGGGTGCGCGAGCCAGGGTCTGGTCCGGGGTGAATGTGCAACGCCCGATCCACGGCCCAAGCATTGAACATGATTGCGGTTGCACAGATCGCGAACCGATGTAGGTCAGGGGCATCTCGGGACATCGCGGGGCGAAACGCTACGCCACCGTAAGGCATCATTTACTGATGCTGCAACGCGGCGGGAACCGATCGCCGGCGCTACTGTCGTAGGCGCATGAAGTTGCCGCGCTCGATCGGCCTGGTCGACATCGCCATCATCACCATCGTCTTGGTGATGGTCGTTCTTCCTGCGCGCGAGATGTTCGCGAGCTCGGCCCACAAAGGGGACGCCACCGAGCAGTTCAAGCTCGCGCTCTCCGAGGCTCGGACCATGGCGTACCCGACGGACGGCACCCACGCGGCCGATCTCGCCCGCCGCCTCGGCGACGCGAACATGAAGGACTGGGCGATCGAGGTCGCGCTCGACGGCGCCACCCGCGCCGCGGGGACGCCCAGCGAGTGGCGTGCCCTGCTCGCTGCGTCGATCGCCTACGTCGATCACCTCGACGTCAAGGCCGCCCTCGACTACGGAACCCGCGCCCTCTCGACCTGTCAGGCGATGCAGGGCGGCTGCCCGTCCTGGGAAGAGGTCCGCATGCGGCTCTACCAGCAGCACCTCGATGCTGGCGTCAAGTCGGGCATCGACCCGCGCCACGACCCCAAGGGCTTCCGCGCCGCCGGTGAAGGTGCTGTCCGCACGATCCGCCTGAATACGCAGGATCGCGAGAGCGCGCCCTCCCCGCAGCGCGCGCCCTGAACAGCCGTGACTTGCCGTGCGCCGTCGGTGCGCGCGGGGTAGACTTAACCCGATGCGCAGGCCACTGCTGCTCTTGCTGATCGCGGTGTCCTGCGGACCCTCGGCGCCGAAGGCAAACTCGCCGCGCAATCGGATGACGCCGAAGGACATCGTCCAGCAGTCGACCGACGCGATCGTCCGGATCGAGGCAGGCGGCGACAAGGTCGGGACTGGCTTCATCCTCGACAAGAACGGCCTGGTCGCGACCAACCTCCATGTCGTCGCCGGCTCGCGCGAGATCAAGGTCAAGCTCCACGACAACTCGTCCTACGAGGTCATGCAGATCGCCGGCATCGATCCCGGCCGCGATCTGGCGCTACTGCGGATCAAGCCGAGCAAGGCCCTCCCGGTGTTGCGGCTCGGAGACTCCGATCTGATGTCCGCGGGCGATCAGATCATCGCGATCGGCAACCCGCTCGGCGTGTTCGACTACTCCGTCTCTGCCGGTCTTGTCAGCCAGGTCCGCTCGGTCTGCGGCGCCTCCGATGAACGCTGCCCGCCCGGCGGCCTCACGCTGCTCCAGATCTCCGCGCCGATCTCGCAAGGCTCGAGCGGTGGCCCGCTGTTCAACCAGTTCGGCGAGGTCGTCGGCGTCACAACCCTGATCGTCGCCCAGGGCCAGTCGATCAACTTCGCGGTGCCTGGCAACTACCTCAAGCCGCTCGTGAACAAGCCCGGCGCGATCTCGATGGAGGCGTTCGCCGAGTCGACCAAGACCGAGAACGACGGCGGCGTCGGCGGTCCACCGCCCGACAACATCCAGATCAAGAAGATGGTCCCAAACCACCCGGTCTCGGTCCTCGACGGCTGTAACGACAAGGCCGTCGGCGAGGTGATCGACTCGATCAGCTCCGCGATCGACATCGGCGCACCGCTCTACAACCGCGGCGACATCGAGGCGTGCTTCCGCATCTACGAGGGCACCTCGACGAAGCTCGAGCGCGATCCGCCCTGCCCCGGCGTCGGCAAGGCGTTCGGCGATGGCCTGCTCCGCGCGGCCTCGCTCGCCAGCTACAAAGAGAAAGCGTGGGCGCTCCGCGACACGTTCGACGGTCTGATCGATGTCGCGCAGCGGCGCGGCTTCAAGAAGCCCTGATCACACTTTCCACAGCCAGATCGCGTCGAACAGACCGCCCTTCGTGGCGTGGTTGCGGCTGATGCCATAGCTGTACGCGCCCGGCAGGAGGCGCGCGAACGCGCCGCCCGGCTTGCTCTGATCGGGCACGTGCAAGGGGCCGATCGCGGCACCGTTCTGCTCGAAGCCTTCGACGATCGAGCCCGTCTTCCAGCTGTGCTGCGCCAGCTCGGGTCCCGAGAACGCGGCCGGATAGACGACGAGGTTGCCGTGCAGCTCGATGCTGCCGAGCACCTTCGGTCGCTTCGGTGTACCAAGGCTCGAGACGAGGCCCTTGGGCGTGCCATCCGAGGTGAGCACGCACGCGATGACCAGCGCGTCTCCTTCGACGGTGTTCGCGATCTCGCCAGGCCCGGCGCCCTGGAGGCCGACGAACAGCGCCCTCGCACCGTGCTTCTTGTTGAACTCGACCGCGGCGAGGTCGCCCTTGAGCCTCTTGGTCATCGCCGAGAGGTCCGACGTGAACTTCCGGTCGATCTCGAACACGGCATCGCCCGCGGCGTAGACCCCGTTGTGCTCTGTCCCCACGAACCATCGGCTGTACGCCGGATAGCGCGAGGGGCGCTTCGCCGTCGGATGGCGCGCGAGGAACGCTCGCAGGAGATCAGCCTCGAAGCGATCAGCCTCCTCGGTCGTCTTGAGCTTCTTCTCACGCTTGCCGCCGACCTTGGCGGTCTGCGCGAGCTCCTTGGGGAACTTCTCCAGGCCGATGCCGCCGTAGAGGATCGTCACGCCACCGCCGTTGTCGTGGCGGCCGGTCCAGTGCTGGACATGCTCGACGTCACCGACCATCAGCGGCGCGCCCTCGGTCGCGAACTCGATCGCTGGGGAGAATGACATCCGGTCCGGTGTGACTCTACCCTAGAGGTCAGCGGCCGTGACAATCCTCTACCTGTTCGACATCGACGGCACACTGCTCCACGCCCACGGGTCCGGGCGCGACGCGTTTGACGCGGTGTTCCTCGCGCAGCACGGGATCACCGGGGCGAGCACGGGTATCTCGTACGGCGGCAAGACGGATGGTCAGCTCGTCGACGAGATCTTCACCGCGAAGCTCGGCCGCAAGGCAACGCCGGAAGAGCACACCGCGTTTCTCGATGCGTACCTGCCGCTGCTCCGCGAGCACGTGACCGCGAACGGCGTGAAGGTGATCGAGGGGGTGCTCGACGCGCTCGCGTGGTTGGCGACTCGCAGTGATGTCGCGATCGGCGTGGCGACGGGGAATGTTCGGGCCGGGGCGGAGGTGAAGCTGATGGCGGCGAAGCTCGACGGCTGGTTCGCCTTTGGCGGCTACGCGTGCGACTCACCGCTGCGCGCCGAGCTGGTCGCGCGCGGCATCGCCCGCGGTCGCGAGAATCGCGAGGTCCGCGAGGTCGTCGTGGTCGGCGATACGATCCACGACATCGCCGCCGCCCGCGCCTGCGGAGCGACGGTGTGCGCGGTGACAACGGGCAGCGATCCGGCGGACAAGCTCGCGCACGCCGACGCGGTGTGGGCATCGATGGCCGAGCTGCCCGCGTGGCACGCGAAGCGCTTCGGCTGAACGCGACTAGAGATCGCAGCGCGCGATCACGACCTCGGTCGGGCACGCGATCGCGACGCACGACGCACCCGCGCCGCCGACGACCGGCCCACTCACCGTGCACGTCTCGGCGCAGCTGCCCGAGTACGCGACCCCTCCGCACGGATCTGCCACGAGATTCTCGAAGGTGCCGTGGGTGGCGTCGCTCGTCGGCGTCGCCTCGAGCTCGCCGGCGTATTCGTAGATGTCGTCGTTGAGCTGGATCCACTTGCTCGAGACGACCGCCATCTCGACGCCGGCGTTGCAGCCCGCGGCGCACAGGGTGGTGACGACCGCGGGCCCGGGAATGAGGGTCTCGGCGTCAGGGTCGGTTCCGCAGGCGGTGAGAGCAAGGACGGTAACGATGGCGATGCGCATGGCCGAAGACCAATCCAAATCGCGGGCCACGCCCAAGCTCGCATTCGTGCACAACTGCGTCGGAGATTCATCAGAAAACCGAGGCAGTCATGTCGCGAGTGTTGACGCGACCGAGGTCACCACTGACTGGGGTCTCGGGTCGCCCCGCACCGCTCCCCGCGAGAGCCCAACCGCACCCCCCAGCAATAAACCCAACCCACCCACCCCGAAACCAGGCCGCCGCCCCCGTCGAGCCAACTCGGGGGGGGC
>JANOPP010000427.1:0-9990 GCA_031421915.1 Myxococcales bacterium
GAGTTCACGGTCTCGCCACCGAACACCACGAGCCGCCCGCGGACCGGATCGTAGGTGGCGGCGGCGTTGCGGCGCGGCCGAGGGGGGCTCTGCGGAGACAATCGCAACCAGCTCGTTCCGTCCCACTCCCAGGTATCGCCGAACAACGAACCCGCCGAGGTACCTCCAAACAAGAGCGTTCGCCGGCGAACAGGATCGTAGGCCATCACGTGACCGAACCGCGCCGGAGGTGTGATGCTCGTCGGGACCTTGGTCCAGCTCGTGCCGTCAGACTCCCAGGTGTCGCTGCGCGGCAGCGGCACACCGAAGTTCCCGGTCGCGGCCCCGCCGAACAGCACCATGCGATCACGTGCACTGTCGTAGGCCAACGCGTGCGAGTGCTTTCCGGTAGGGAGCGAGATCGTGAAGGACTCCCAGCGCATCAGCTCTGTCTTGCATCCACTCGAGCAGCCGTCATGGCTGAGCAGCCCTCCATCATCACACTGCTCGTTCGGAACGACGACATCGTTCACGATAGCGAGCGGATCGATCACGCCGTTCCCGCAGCGCTCGTCGGACGCGCAGCCGAACGAGCAGCCGTCTCCCGTCACGGTATTGCCGTCATCACAGAACTCGTCGGCGTCGAGCCGCGCGTTGCCACACACGTTCGGCAAGCACGCCCCACCGTGACAGGTTCCGCCCATCGTCTCGGCCGAGCACGGCGATTGATCGTCGAGGCCGTCACACGGAGCGAAGGCACCCGGATCCACGCACAGGTTGATGTCGAGCCCGTTCGACGCCACCGTCGCGCAGGCCGTTCCCGCGGGACACGCGACACCATTCCCACAATCGACGAGGTTGTCGCGAAGACACCCCGACATCAGCATCACGACCAGGAGGCCCGCAGACCGCATTCAGCCAGCATATCCCGGGTGTAAGGCGCCGCGGGGCCCGGCGTTCTTAGAGCATCCCGCGGTTGCTGTGCCCTCTCACGAGAGAGGCGCGGCCGACCGCCCATGCCGGAGGACCCACATGCGTCACGTACGTACGATCGCGTTCGCTCTGTCGACCTCGCTGCTCGGCGCCGCCTGCGGCAGCATGAAGAGTCACCACGTCGCTGCGTCGCCCAGCGTCTATCACCCGAGCGCGATGACGGTCGCCGGTGGCGCCGAGGCTTCCTCGGGCAACAACTTCACGGACTACGGACGCAACCCGTGGGTGCTGACGTCCAAGGATCGGATGTCGACCTTCGCCGCGGACGTCGATACTGCGTCGTACACGATCGCGCGTCGCATGCTCGCTGAAGGCACGCTGCCGCCCGCCGCGTCGGTTCGTGTCGAGGAGTTCGTCAACTACTTCGGCTACGCGTTCCCGCCCGCACCGTCGGGGTCGCCGTTCTCCGTCGTGATGGACGCCGCACCGTCGCCGCTGACGCCGTCGAGCCACGTCCTGCGCGTCGCCGTCGGCACGAAGGCGAAGACGCAGGCCGAGCGCAAGCCGGCGAACCTCGTGTTCCTGGTCGACGTGTCGGGCTCGATGGGAAGCTCGGACAAGATCGGCCTCGCGCAGCAATCGCTCAAGATCCTGACCAGCAACCTCGGCCCGCGCGACTCCGTGTCGCTCGTGACCTACGCCGGCTCGACGCGCGTCGTGCTCCCGCCGACCGGCATGGAGCACCGCGAGCGCATCAATGCCGCGATCGACGAGCTCACCGCGGGTGGCTCTACCGCCATGGCGTCGGGCCTCGACCTCGCGTACGAACAGGCGATGAAGGGCCTCCTGCCCGGCTCGGTGTCGCGCGTGATCGTGCTCTCCGACGGCGACGCCAACGTTGGCCCCGCCGGCCACGAGGCGCACCTCAAGATCATCAGCGAGCGCGCGAAGGCCGGTGTCACCCTCTCGACGATCGGCTTCGGCATGGGGAACTACAAGGACACGGCGATGGAGCAGCTCGCCAACAAGGGCAACGGCAACAACTACTACATCGACTCGATCTCGGCCGCGAAGAAGGTCTTCTCGGAGCAGCTCGGCTCGACGCTCGAGGTCCTCGCCAAGGACGTCAAGCTGCAGGTCGAGTTCGACGCGAACGTCGTCGCGAAGTACCGCCTCGTCGGCTACGAGAACCGCGACATCGCCGACGAGTCGTTTCGTGACGACAAGGTCGATGCCGGCGAGATCGGCGCCGGCCACCAGGTCACCGCGCTCTACGAGATCGAGCTGACGCCAGCCGCCCGCCTCGCCCCCGGCTCGTTCGGCCTGGTCCGGATCCGCCACAAGGCGCCCGAGGGTGACCGCGCCGTCGAGAACACGTTCGCGATGACAGGCGTGCCGGCCGCCTCGTTCGAGGCCGCAGCCTCCGACCTGCGCTTCGCGTTCGCAGTCTCGGCATTCGCCGACGTACTACGCGGCGCGGACGAGGCCAAGGGTTGGTCGCTCGACAAGATCGCGGCAGTGGCGCGCGGCGCGTCGGAGGACAACGTCGAGCGCAACGAGCTTGTCTCGCTGATCGAGCGCGCGCGGAGCCTGCGCGGCACGACCTCGACCGTCGCCCGCTGATACACTGGCGGCGGTGAGAACGACCGCGGGCGCGAACAGCATCCGAGATGCGCCGTCCGCGGCCCGCCTCGGTCGCGCCCTGGCATCACCAGTCGGCATTCTGATCATCGTTCCGACCCTGGTCATCACGGCCGGGGTCGTCGTGTTGATGCTCGGCCGCAGCGCGACGAGCCAGGCCAGCGACCAGATGGCGCGCCGCCAGCTCGCCGCGCAGGCCGCCGATGTCCAGCACGACGTCGCGTTCGCACTCGATCAAGCGGACCCCGTACTGCGCCGCCTCGAGGCGCTCGCGGATCCGATGATCCCGATCGCCGAGGCCGCGCCGCGGATGCACGACCTGATGATCGATCGGCCCGGCGTCGCGAACGTCAGCATCGGCTTCCCGAGCGGCCTCATGCGCGGCACGTTCGTCCCGACGTGGGCGCCCGACCAGATCCACGTCCAGGAGAGCGCGATCACCTCCACGGGCACGGTGCGCACGAACTACCAGATCGTCGGCGATGGCGTCCGCGCGACCGATACCCTGACCACCGACTACGACGTCCGCAAGCGCCCGCACTACACGCTCGCGGAGCAGACGAAGAAGCGGACGTGGACCGCACCGCGCGTCTACTTCACGTCGAAGACCACCGGCATCACCTGCGTCGAGCCGGTGTACGCGGCGGACGGCGCCCTGCGCGCAGTGATCACGGTCGACTTCGACGTCGGTGCTCTGTCGAAGTTCCTCGTGCGATCGCCGCTCGAGGGGTCGCGCGCCGTCGTGTTCTCCGGTGACGGGACGATCCTCGCATTCCCTGCGGCCGCGGTGCCGCAGGCCGCGATCGCCGCGGGCCGCCTGCTGCGCGCCGATGACTACGCCGACTCCGCGCTGACCGCACTGTTCGCAACGAGCGGAACGATGAAGGTCGATCGTCTGCAGTTCTTCGAGATCGCGGCGCCCGATGGCACCTACCTCGCCTCGGTCGCGCCCGTCGGAGGACAGCGCGGCGGTATCACGGCTCCCCTCGACTGGTACCTCGCCGCGCTCGTCCCCGAGCGCACGCTGCTCGGCCCGACGAAGAAGCTCGAGAAGCGCAGCCTCCTCGCGTCCGGCGGTGCCCTGTTCCTCGCGCTCGGGATCTCGGTGATGTTCGCGTGGAACCTCGTCCGGATGCGCCGCGATGTGACGTCCGCCCGCGAGGCAGCGCGCAATGCCAGGGCGAAGATCAAGGAGCTCGGCTCCTACCGCCTGCTCGCGCGGCTCGGGGCCGGAGGTATGGGCGAGGTCTGGCGTGCCGAGCACCGGATGCTCGCGCGCGAGGCCGCGGTCAAGCTCGTCCGCTCCGATGCGCTCGCGGATCCCTGGTACCGCAAGAAGGCGCGCGAGCGGTTTCGCCGCGAAGCCCAGACTCTCGCCTCGATGCGCTCGCGCCACACGATCGAGCTGTTCGACTACGGCGCGACCGACGACGGCACGTTCTATTACGTGATGGAGCTCCTCGACGGTCTCGATCTCGACGTGCTCGTACGCGAGCACGGCTCGCAACCGGCGGCGCGCGTGATCCAGCTCCTGATTCATTCGTGCTCGTCGCTCGCCGAGGCACACGATGCGGGACTCCTCCACCGCGACATCAAGCCAGCGAACATCTTCATGTGCCGGATCGCCGACGAAGTCGACGTCGCGAAGATCCTCGACTTCGGCATCGTCCATCACGTCGATGATCCGATCGCCGATCCGATCGACGTGGTCTCGCTGCCCGAACCTGATGCCGCATTGCCGCCGACGACCAAGCTGACCAAGGACGGTGCCGTGATCGGCACGCCCGGCTACATTCCTCCCGAGCAGGTGGTCGGCATCAAGGCCGATGGTCGCAGTGATCTGTATGCGCTCGCGTGCGTCGCGTGGTGGCTCCTGACGGCGGCGGAGGTCTACCCCCGCCCCAGCGATCAGGCCGCGATCCGCGCGCACGTGAGCGATCCGATCCCGCCGCTCCGGCCGCGCGTGAAGGGCTGGCTGCCGGCGGAGCTCGAGACGATCATCGTGCGCTGCCTCGCGAAGGATCCCGTCGAGCGCCCCGCCGATGCCCGCGAGCTCGCGGCGCTGCTCCGCGCGATCGCGATCCCCGAGGAGAATGCGTGGACCGAGGAGCGCGCGCAGGCGTGGTGGGCGCACCATCGCCCGAAGCCCGAGGCAGCCGGGTCCGAGACCCCGACGGTCAACGTCGAGCAGCGCCTGCTCGTCCCCACCGAGGAAGCGCCCGTCGAGCCCGAGCTCGACAGGCCTACCGTCGCCGACGCCCCGCGCAGCCGCTGACACCGAACCTCAGCACTCCTTGGCGGGAATCTTGTCGCCAAGTCGCGACAACAATTCACGAGATTGCACAGACCGCTCGGGTCAGCGATGCGTCGCACCGAGGACCTTGAGGAGGTCCCCCCCGATGCGCAAGACCCTGGCGTCCGTCCTGCTGTTCTCCACTCTGCTGGCCCCTGCCTGCTCCAAGTCCGACAAGGCGCCGATGGCCCACACGTCGGACAAGATCTCCATCAGCGAGCCCAACGGTGACGTCGCGGCCGGCTCCGCGGCCGTCATGATGCCCACGCGCACCGCGCAGGCGGAGGAGAAGGTCCGCCCGGTCGTGGCAGTCGCCGCCAAGCCGATGGTCCGGATGGACCCGGGCGCGGCCGGCGGCCTGGCGAAGCAGGACGCCATCGGTGGCGAGCAGTACAAGGACTACGGCACCAACCCGTGGGTCGATGCCGAGAAGGATCGTCTCTCGACGTTCGCCGCCGATGTCGACACCGCGTCGTACACCCTCGCACGCAGAAAGCTCATGGAGGGCAGCCTCCCGGTCCAGGCGTCGGTTCGCGTCGAAGAGTTCGTCAACTACTTCACGTACAAGTTCCCCGAGCCGACGAGCAGCACGCCGTTCTCGGTCGTGATGGAAGCCGCGCCGTCGCCGCTGTCCCCGGGCCGCCACGTCCTGCGCGTCGGCGTCGCTACCAAGGCGAAGGCCGCCTACGAGCGCAAGCCGGCGAACCTCGTGTTCCTCGTCGACGTCTCCGGATCGATGCGCGGTCCCGATCGCCTCGAGCTCGCGAAGAAGGCGCTGCGCATCCTCACCACCAACCTGATCGACGGTGACACCGTCTCGCTCGTGACGTACGCCGGCAACTCGCGCGTCGTGCTGCCGCCGACCGGCATGGAGCACAAGGCGAAGATCCTCGCCGCGCTCGACGAGCTGCAGTCGGGCGGCTCGACCGCGATGGGCTCCGGTCTCGACCTCGCGTACGAGCAGGCCGCGAAGGGCCTCAAGCCGGGCACCGTCTCGCGCGTGATCGTCCTCTCCGATGGCGACGCCAACGTCGGCTCGCACACGCACGACGAGATCCTGAAGATCATCGCGGGCCGCGTGAAGGAGGGCGTCACGCTCTCGACGATCGGCTTCGGCGTTGGCAACTACCACGACACGACGATGGAGCAGCTCGCCAACAAGGGGAACGGCAACAACTTCTACATCGACAGCATCGACGCCGCGAAGAAGGTCTTCCAGGAGCAGATCGGCGCCACGCTCGAGGTCGTCGCGAAGGACGCCAAGTTCCAGGTCGACTTCGATCCGAAGCTTGTCTCGCGCTATCGCCTCGTCGGTTACGAGAACCGCGACGTCGCCGACAACGACTTCCGCAATGACAAGGTCGACGCAGGCGAGATTGGCGCCGGTCACCAGGTCACCGCGATGTACGAGATCGAGCTCACCTCCGAGGGCAAGCAGAGCGGCGCCCCGCTTGGTGGCGTGCGGATCCGTCACAAGGCTCCTGACGGCATCAAGGCGACCGAGGCTGCGTTCCCGATGGTCGGTGGACCCGCCGCGTCGTTTGCCAACGCGAGCGCTGACTTCCGGTTCGCCTTCGCGACCGCCGCGTTCGCCGACGTCCTCCGCGGCGGCAAGGACGCCGATCACTGGTCGATCGCTCAGATCCGCGACCTCGCGCGGAGCGCCGCCGGTGAGAACAAGGATCGACGTGAGATGGTCTCACTCATCGAGAAGACGATGACGTTGACCGGCCGTACTGCGTCGCGCTGAATCGAAGCTACGGTGACGGGATGCTGCGGTGCGCCGCGTTCCTCGTCACCCTCGCGATCTCCACGATCGCCTCCGCGGCCCCTCCTGAGCCGAGTGGGCCGCATCCGCGCATGCTCCTCGACAAGGAGCTGATCGGCGCGTGGAAGCAACAGGCCAAGGACGAGCGCGGCCCCGTCGTCGGCGCGATCAAGCTCTGCACCTCGGGCCAGACCGGCGCGCACGATCGCGGCCTCTACCAGAGTGCCGAGTGGTCGCGCGTGCTCCAGGCCTGCCTCGTCGCGTGGGCCGCGACCAACGATCCGCAGCACGCGGCCACCGCGATCAAGTTCTTCAACGCTCTCCTCGACGACAAGGAGCGCATCGGCGATCGCATGGGCGGCGACACCGCGATCCAGCGCGACTCCGGCTACGTGATCCGCAACATCGGGCCGTACACCGCGCTCGCGTACGACTGGCTCCACGCCGCACCCGGCATGACTCCCGCCCTCCGGCTGAAAGCACGCGAGCGCTGGGCCGCGTGGCTCGCCTGGTATCGCGACAAGGGCTATCGCGCGCGCGTGCCCGGCTCGAACTACCAGGCCGGCTTCCTCGCCGCCGCCACGATGATCGCGATCGCGCAGGGGGGCGAGGCCACCGAGCAACGCGGCCCCGAGCTGTGGGCGTTCGTCGCCGACGAGCTGTGGGCCAAGGACATGGCGCCCGCGTTCGCGACCGGTGGCGTCCTCGATGGTGGTGACTGGCCCGAGGGGTGGCAGTACGGCCCGCTCGCTGTCGCGCACTACTCCCTCGCCGCCCGCATCGCGCGTCGCGCCGGGATCAAGATCGAGGGCGTCGAGCCGTGGCTCGCCAGCGTCCTCCGTCGCCACGTCCATGGCCTGTCGCCGAGCGAGCGCGTCTACGTCGGGCAGGACACCGAGCACGAGGAAGCGAACATCGCGCCGCACGTCCTCACCCTCAACGCGATCGCACTCGGCGACGCCTCGCCCGACGATCGCCGCTGGGCTCGCGGCGAGCTCGCCCGCCTTCACCTGGCCGACAAGGACTACTTCCTCTACGACGCCCTCGCCAATGTCGGCGATCGCCCCGCGCGCCCCCCGCGCTCCGAGTGGCCGACCTGGTATGCGACCACCGCGACCGGCACCGTGTTCGCACGCACGCGCTGGGACGAGCGCGCCGTGTGGCTCGTCGCCGAGTGCCCGAACGGCGTCGGCGTCGACCATCGTCACCCCAAGGCCGGCAACTTCGTTCTCAGCCGCGGGGCCGACGACGTCATCATCGATCCGTCGCCGTACGGCTCTGCCTCGACGCTGACCAGCAACGCACCGGGCGTCGCGTCCTCGCTCCTCCCCGCCGACTACACACCGAGCCAGGGACCGTGGGGTAAGAGCGTCCGCTGGGACTGGGCGACGCAGACACGCTCCGGGGTCGTCGCGCTGCGCTGTGACTACGCCGACGCCTTCCGCCTCAAGGAGAAGGATCCCGATGTCTCTCTCGCACTCCGCGATCTCGTGCTCGTGCCCGACACCGCCGGCACCGACGCGGCGCTCGTCGTGATCGATCACGCGCGCACGGGTGATGACGCCCGCGGCATGAACCTCCGCTTCCGGGTCGCGGGTGGTCTCGCGCTCGAAGGTGAGCTCGGCACCAAGACGATCGGCACCACCACGCTCACGATCGCGAGCGTCGCTCGGACGTCGGGCAAGCCGGCGATCGGTCGGACGGCGCACTCGAAGTGCTACACGAAGGGCATCGCCAAGGGTGTCTGCGATGCGGCGCGCTTCGAGGCGAGCGACTACCGCGTCGAGCTCACGGGCCCCGAGCCCCGCGCTGTGCACGTGATCGGTGCCGCAGCAGCTCCCGTCGTGAGCGCGCCGCTGTCGGGCGCTGGCTGGAGCGGAGTGCAGCTGTCCTCGCCTCGCGTCGCGACCATCGTGTGGCCGACCAAGCCTGGCGCATCGCTCGCGTACGAGGCCCCGCCCGGCACACACGTGATCCTCGATGCACCCGAGGTCGGCGGCATGGCGACCGTGACCGCGAAGCTCGACGGTACCGCGTGCAGCGTCAACGTCACCGGCGGTGGCATCACCCCGGCCCGCCCCGCCGTCATCACGCTCGACGCCGCGTGTGCCGTCGTCGTCGATCCGGCGAGCTCGACCGCCGCCTCCGCTGTCGGCACCAAGCCACCGCCCGCTCGTCCATCGGCCTCGTCGCGGTCGCAGCGCTCGGGCTGCTGCGGCGCTCAGACAACACCCGGCTCGCCCATCGCGATGTCCGTGATCGTGTTCGGGATCGTGTTACGAAGAAGGCGTGCGTAACGTCCTCCTCGTGCTGATGCTGGTCGCGTGTACGAAGACCAGCGAACGTACGGCCACCACAGGCTCCGGCGGTTCGGCGGCGATCTCCGTCGTTCCGGTGCCCCCCGCGACGCCGGATGCTGCACAGGCGGATGCTGCGCCGCCCAAGCCCGTAAGCAACGACATCGCGATCCCCGCGAATCACCCGACAAGCGAGATCCTGATCACGCGTCACTGCTCGCTGTCCCCGCATCCGCCGTCGACGCACTACTGGAGTCAGGCCACGGTCTACGATCTCCAAGCCCGCACCTGGACGGGCACGAGCACCCAGGGCCACGACCGTCCTTCGCCGCCGCCGCGCCCGCTCGAACCCGGTGAGCTGGACCCCGATGCGCCCACGGTCACCAAGACCAAGGGCACGCTCCCTGCCGCAAAGCTCCAGACGATCACCGCGCGCCTCACCGAGCTGCTGTCCGGAGGTCCCTACCCGCCGAAGTACCCGCGCAGTGGCGGCTCGCGCTGCACGCTGATCCTCGCCGCCAAGGGCAAGGATCCGTTCTTCTCGATCGATCGCGCCGACAACGAGATCGACGATGCAGTCACGCGCTTGATGACCTCGCTCTAACAGGCTGCCGAGAACGATCTCAGACCGGGTTTCGACGCACGCGGGCCTGCGTAGAACGGCTGCAACGCCTCGCCTGGCTCGGCTCCTCGACGAGGACTTGGTGGGCAGCTCGCGCGTGTCGTTGCTCATCGTGACCTTCACCGCTCTCGGAACGACGCGGTCCTGGCCTTCGGGTTCGCACTGGTTCTCGATGCGTCACCCGGATGCGAGCGTCGTGCTCGCGCCACTCGCCCAGCGTGACCGCGCGAACGGCCAGTAGCTGAGGACAAGTGCTGCTCGGCATCCGACAACTAGCTCCCGATGCGAAGGGCGAATGCGGGCGTCGTGCTCGCGCCACTCTCCCAGCCGAAGCGCGCGGCCGGGCGGAGGCGACGACGGCATCCGACAACTAGCTCCCGATGCGAAGGGCGCATGCGGGCGTCGTGCTCGCGCCACTCTGCCAGCCGAAGCGCGCGGCCGGGCGGAGGCTACCGAC
>JANOPP010000428.1:0-14479 GCA_031421915.1 Myxococcales bacterium
CTCGAGCTCGCGCGCACGGTCAAGCCGGACGCGGTCACGCTGGACCTTCGCCTGCCCGACATCGATGGCTGGGTCCTCCTCGATCGTCTCAAGCACGATCCGGCGACGCGGCACATTCCGGTGCACGTCATCTCCGGCCACGACGAGGAGCGCCGCAGCCTTCAGAACGGCGCCCTCGGCTTCCTCCAGAAGCCGGTCACCGTCGAGTCGCTGCAGAACGGTCTCGGCGAGATCAAGGAGTTCGTCGAGAAGCGGGTCAAGAGCCTGCTCGTCGTCGAGGATGATCCGATCCAGCAGCAGGCGATCTCCGACCTCATCGGCGACGGCGACGTCCAGACCACCTCGGTCTCATCCGCCGAGGGCGCGCTGCAATCGCTTCAGGAGAAGCCCTACGACTGCGTCGTGATGGATCTGCGCCTCCCGGGCATGTCTGGCTTCGAGCTGATCGAGCGCATCAAGGCCGACCCGCGACACCGCCGGCTCCCTGTCATCGTCTACACGGGCCGCGAGCTGACCGACGAGGACAAGGGCCGTCTCCACGGCCTCGCCCAGACCGTCATCATCAAGGACGTCACGACGATGGAGCGCCTCCTCGACGAGACCGCGCTGTTCCTCCACCGCGTCGAGGCGAACCTCCCCGAGCGGAAGCAGCGCGTTCTCCGCCGCCTGGCGAAGAGCGATCCGCAGCTCGCGGAGCGCAACGTGCTGGTGGTCGACGACGATCTGCGCAACATCTTCGCCCTGACATCTCTCCTCGAGGGTCACAAGATGCACGTCCAGTACGCCGAGAACGGTCGCCGCGCGCTCGCCAAGCTCGAGGAGAACCCGAACATCGACGTCGTGCTGATGGACATCATGATGCCGGAGATGGATGGCTACGAGGCGCTCCGCAAGATCCGCGAGCGGCCGCAGTGGAAGGATCTCCCGGTCATCGCGCTCACGGCGAAGGCGATGAAGGGCGACCGCGAGAAGTGCCTCGAGGCCGGTGCGTCGGACTACATCACCAAGCCGGTCGACGCCGACCAGCTGCTGTCGCTGCTGCGTGTCTGGCTGTACCAGGCGTAGCGGTTTTCGGTTTCCCTCCACGCGGAGCGCGCGTATGGTCCGCCGCCATGCGCCGCTCCCTCGCCGTCGTCTGCGTGCTCGCCGCCTGCGGCTCGCCCGAGGATGCGGCACCCGACGCGAGCTCTCCCGATGCTGCCCTCGACGCGAGCCCGGATGCCTCGACGGGCGTCCCGCTCGCAGGTTTCGGCGATCTGGCCGGCATGTGCGGCGTGCTCGCAGACGCCGAGCTCACGGGCCCCTCGCCCCTCGCCGTCCACGCGTCCCTCACGTTCGCGCGCCGCTACAACGACCCGGCGGATCGTGCACTCCTCACCGTCGGTGGCGCCCGGATGATGGCGACCCCCAACGCTGGCGGCAGCTCTGGAATGTCCGAGGCGTTCGCCTACGAACAGCTCGCTCGCTGCGAGCTCGCACCGCTTCTCAAGACCGAGACCGAGATCACCTACGACACCACCGGCAAGATCACCGACCTGATGGTCGAGATCGATGGCCACAAGATCGGCGTCAGCGTAACTCGCGCGGTCGCGTACCCCTTCGGTCAGCCCTACACGGTCGCTGCCGCCCAGACCCTCCTCACCCGCAAGCTCGAGGACATCCAGGCCTCGACCGCCAACGTGTCCGCCGCGGACCGCTGGGAGAAGCAGGCCCTCGCCTACATGTCCTGGGACGACCAGTCGACCGCCTCGCTCGACACGGCGTGGGCGGCGATCGATCCGTCGATCAAGGCCGACACGATCCTGATCATCACCACGACCCACGGCGACGATCAGTTTCTGTACACCAATAACTAGCGGCGCTCGAGTGCCGTCAGCGCGCGCTCGAGATCAGGGCGCGGCCCGATCTGCTGGCTGGTGTCGCCCATCTGTGGCGTACCGGTCTCGCGCAACAGATCGCGGATCTGCACCGGCGTGAGCAGCTTTCCCCGCGTCTTCGCGAGGCTCTGCACGATCACCGCGGCCCCCGCGACGATCGGCGACGCGCTCGATGTGCCCGAGAACTCGCCCGTGTAGTGACGATCCGCGCCGGCACATGCCTGCAGATCGCCGTAGTCGAGCGTCGCGACCTTGCGGCCCCAGCCCTGAACATCCACGCGGCCGCCGTAGTTCGAGAAGTCGAGACGCTCGCGATCGGCCCAGCCACCGCGCGGTGGTCCGCCGGCCCCAACCATGATCGCGCCCGAGTCGCGCTTCGCGCGGTCGAACTTCTGCTTGTACTCCTTGTGATCGAGGTTCTCGCCGCCATTGCCGGCCGCCTCGATCACGACGACACCGCGCCGGGTCGCCGCCTTGATCGCATCGTAGTTGTCGTCCCAGTACTCGACCGGCAACCACCGGCCGCGCGGTCCGCCACCCTGCAGCTCGATCAGCAGGACATCGCCCGCACGCAGGTTCTTCGCCGCCACATCGATCGCATTCGCGACCGTCGTCCCGCCGATCGAGGACGTGAACACGCGCTCGACGTCGGGTGCGATGCCGACGACGCCCTTGCCATTGTCTCGCCCCACCACCTCGCCGAGCACGGCCGTCCCGTGTGCGCGCCACGCCGGATCGCGGAACTTCGTTCCACCGACGTGCTTGATCCGATCGCCGGGCAGATCTTCGTGCTCGTCGTTCCAGCCGCCCTCGATGTCGGCGAACCACACGCCCGCGCCGCGCAGACCGCGACGCCAGGCCGCCGGAGCATCGATGCCGTGCGGCGCCGGCCCGAGGTACCCCTGATACGACTCGAACGACGGCGTGTTGATCGGGCAGCTGTCATCCGCGGCGACGATCGTTCGCTCGATCTTCGAGGTCGCGAGGGCGACCTCCGGTGCGACGAACGCCTGTTCGATCTCGGAGTCCGCGAGCAAGCGAGCAACGAGCACGTCGGCCGCCAGCCGCGAGGGCGCCATGATCCGGACCCAGCGAGCGCGCTCGTCGACGACAGTCGCTGCGAGGTCGGTGAACATGGGCTCGATCGAGAGGACGAACCCGGCCTCGACCTCGACCTCGAGGCGCGTCGTCGCGGCGACGAGGTTGAACTGCACCGGCGCGAGTCGCGCCGTGGCGAGCTTGACGTGAACAGCTACCGGCACGAACGCGACGCCGTCGCTGACGCCGGCGACGTCGGCGTCGCGCGCCTGTCCCACGCAGAGCAGTGAACCCGCGCCGAGAGCGGCAGCCAGGAGCAGCGGAACCCGTGATCCAACCCGTTCAGCGAGCATCCCAGAATGATATCCGACCGGCGGCGGGCCGCCATGGCTGTTAGGGTCCCGGCATGGGCTCGTGGGGAATTGGACCATTCGAGAACGACGGCGCCATGGACCTCGAGGCCGCGGTGGTCAACGGCCTCGTCGCGACCGTCGTGAAGTTCGTGGAGTTCACGCAGCTCCGCGCGCGCGGAGACGCGGACGCCATCAGGAAGGCCGTCGACGACGGTGCACCAGGTATCGACAAGGCGCGCGCCGCGATCGCGCTGCTCCGCATGCTGCTGCGCAACGGGATCGGCGAGCCGATCGAACCGAACGATCTCCAGCGCTGGACGGCGGCGATCGACGCGTCGATGACTTCACAGATGTTCGAACCGCACGCGGAGCAGGCACTGAAGAGTCTCGTGAAGCGCGAGCTGGCCGAGCTGGGTTCCCCCGCCGAGGGCCGAACCGCGACATCTCCGACCGTGGCCACCTGGCCACCGACCTTGTCCGCCGTCGAGCGCACGCTGCTCGAGCACCTCGCCCCGTCCGATCTCGTCGCGTGGAGCGCGGACTTTGCGACGGCCGATGCGGCATGGCAGGCGTGCCACGTCGCCGAATGGATCCCGTACCTCGCGCGCGTCCGCGGCGTGACACTCGACGATGTCGTCATGACGCTCGCACACGTGGTCGAGGGGCAACCTCGCGAGCTGCGCGACCGCCTCGAACGCCAGCTCTACGCCAGGACCAACCGCCTGAAGCCGGGACCGAGCTGGGCAAGTTGCGCGATCGTGCTCCGCATGATGGGACGCGAGAACACCGCAACGCGTGCTGCACGAGAACAGTGGGAGGCCGAGATGGCCGAGCAGCTTCGCTCCGCGCTGGCCTCGTGACGTGCCCCGTGGTCGAGGGCACACCACGAGCACGCCTCCTGTGAATTCGGTAATTACGATGTAATTACCGGATCGGCGGGAGACCTCGTCGGAACTACTTCAGCGCATCGATGCCGGCGCGAGCGGCGGTCGCGACGGCGGGATCGGTATCGGCGAGCGCCGACTCGAACCATGCGCGTGCGGACTTCGTGTCGCCGCGCTCGACGAGGAGGCGCGCGAGCATCACGGACGCGCGACCGCGGCGGACAGACGTCGGCGCACGATCGAGGAACGCGACGAGGGCGCGCTCGGCGTCGCGGCCACGGCCAGCCTTGGACAGAGCAACGGCCTGGAAGTAGCGCGCATCGGCGGCGAGCGGACCATCGCCGTCGGCGGCCTTGCCGAGCTCGGTCGCGGCATCCGCGTGCTTGTTGGCGCGGAGGAGCGCGTAGCCGGCGCGGAAGTGCTTCTCCGTCGGAGAGTTGCCGGTCGCGAGCGCCGGCGCCGGATCGGCGACCGCCGTGATCGACGGCCGCGAAGCCACGGTGGTTGGCCCGACGCCCGTGGTCGGCGCTGCCGCGGTGACCGCCGGATCGATCGGCGAGGTGTTCTTCGTCGGCGGCGCCGTCGCGACAGGTCGCGTCGGTGCGGTGATCTTCGTCGGCGGCGCGGCCGCGGTCGGTCGCGTCGGCGCGGTGACCTTCGTTGGCGCGCCCACACTGCGGTTCGGCGGCGGCGCGGCCGCGAGGGGGCGCGTCGGCTCGGTGACCTTCGTTGGCGCGCCCACAGTGGGTCGCGCATCCGCACTGCGGTTCGTCGGCGGCGCGGCCGCGAGGGGGCGCGTCGGCGCGGTGACCTTCGTTGGCGCGCCCACAGTGGGTCGCGCATCCGCACTGCGGTTCGTCGGCAGTCCGGCCGCGGTGACCGAGGGCTCGCTCGGCGCGGTGCTCTTCGTCAGCGCGGCCGCGGGGCGCGCATCCGCAGTGCTGTTCGTCGCCGGCGCGGCCGCGGTGGGCCGCGTCGGCGCGGTGATCTTCGTCAGCGGCGCGGCCGATGCGACTGCGGGCTCGGTCGGCGCGGGGCTCTTCGGCATCGGCGCGATGCTCGTCGGCAGCGCGGCCGCTGCGATCGCGGGCTCAAGCGGCGCGGTGCTCTGCGCCGTCGGAGTGCTCGGGTCCACATCGGCGGTCGTAGGGACCACATCCGGCGTCGCCGGCGCGATGTCGAGATCCGCGGTGATCACCGGTGCGCGCCAGGTCTCGCCCGCGGCGAGGAACACCGCCTGCTGCTGGCCCTTGACCCGGATCGTCGCGGTGCCGGTCGCGACCGTGACGCTCGCGAGCGCATCGGCGGTGACGACGACCTCGTAGGCGCCCGAGCCCTCGACCTCGGCGTCGCCGGTCTGCAGGCGCACGTGGTCGCCCGTGCGGACGCTGGGGACCGCGAGACGGAGCTTGCCGGATCGAACGCGCACGAGCTCGTCGGTGCCCGTCGACGTCGTGACCGTGGAGCGCTCGAGCTCGGCGGCCGACGAGGACTCGATCGTCGCGAACCCCTCGCGCGCGGAGGGGCTCGTCGTGGTGTCGCCACGCAGGAGGACGATCGCGACAGCGGCGGCCGCGAGAGCGCCCGCGACGAAACCACCACCGACGAGGATCCAGCGCCGCGCGACGGCAGGTTGACGGCCCTCGCTCGCGGCGATGAGGAGCGAGGAACGGACGTTGTCACGGCGCGAGGCGTCAGGCCGATCGTAGGGCAGCTGCTTGCCGAGCGCGCGCAGCGGATCGTCGTTCCCGGTGGACATTCTCAGGTCGTCGCTCATCGGGTACCTCCGTCGATCGCGTCGCGCAAGGCGCGCCGTGCTTCGTGCAGTCGTCGCCACAAGGTGCCCGCGCGGATCCCGAGGACGCGCGCCGCCTCGACGCCCGGGAGATCCTCGAGGTCGCAGAGGACGTAGGCAGTGCGGAGATCGAGCGGAAGCTCGTCGAGGGCGGCTGCGAGGCGCGCGAGCTGTTGCGTGCGGACGGCGGCGTCGTCGGGCGTGCCACCCGGGAGGGGTTCGGGCCAGTCGGCGTACGCGGCGCGGCGCCGCTTGGTGCTGCGGAAGTGTCGACGCGCGGTGTTGGCGGCGATGCCGAACAAGAAGCTCTTCACCGATCCGCGACCGCCGTACGTCGCCGCGGACTTCCACGCCTCGAGAAAGGTCGTCTGGACGAGGTCATCGGTCTCGGCCGGCTCACCGCGCAGGAGGCGCGAGACCAGGCGATAGACCGCCTCGTGATGGCGGTCGAACAATGCGCCGAGGGCAGCGGAGTCGCCGACGCCGCACGCGGCGAGCAGCGCCTCGTCGGAGATCTCGGAGAGTGCGGCGCGGCGCTCGTCGAGGCGACGGAACGGAACGACCTGACCGCCGGGGGCAGCGCCCGGGGTGGGTTTGCTGGCGCTCATGGCGCACCCACCCGAATGCCGACGCCGAGCTGGACGCCGGTGCCAGGTTCACCGGGAAGACCGAACAGCATCGTTGGCGTGTTGGGCGCAGCGGCACCGTAGGTCTCGCGGTGACCGAGCGGAGCGATCGTGTACGACGCGAGGCCATCGAGCCAGACGTGGCGGAACAGCGGAATCGCGACGCGCAGCGCGAGCGCGATGCGCGGCGTATACGAGGTCTCGTCGAGCGCGTCACCGACGTAGACAAGACCGTTGGCGGCGCCCGGCGCCGTTGGATCGCACATCGTGGGGGGCGGCATGACGCACATCGGATCCATCGGATCGCAGTTCGGGTCCGGTATCATCGTCGGCTTGCAGCCGTCGATGCGCCTGGTCGAGAACTGACCGACGCCGAGGCCGACCTCGGGTGCGATGAACATGTTGCCGAGATCGATCGGCAGGCTCGCGGTGGCGAGCACGGAGAGGTCGCTGCGCTCGGCGGCGCTGACGTCCGTCTTCAGCTCGGGTTGCCACGCGCCGCGTGCACGGCCACCGATGCACAACGCACCGACGCGAACACAGGCGGCGATGTTGCCGCCACTCCACGACGAACCATCGTCGGTCCAGGCCTGCTCGTAGGCAAACGAGATCGCGAAGCGCTCGAACACCGACCGAGCCGGCGCCACCGGAGTGACATCCGACGGCGGAGCGAGCACGGGCGTCGACGTCGTCTCGACCACGGCCACCCGACGCGCCGGCGGCGGCGCGCTCCAGCCATCGAGATCGTCACGTAGCCACGAGTCGATCCACACGGCTGCGAGTGCTGCATCGCTGACGACGCGGCCCTCGCTGCGTTGCGCGGCACCTCGCACGGCCACCGCGATACCACCGTCACGATCGAGCGAGACGACGGCCTTCACGGCAGGACAGCCGGGGGCCGCGGAGGCGACGGTGACACCGAGACGACCGAGCTCGTCGGCCACGCGCTCGACGGCGATCGGCTCGCCATCGAGCTCGGCGCGCGGTGCGCACGGTCCCGCCGTTCCCATCCGCGGTGCGGAAACGAGAGCGGCGATCGCGAGCGCAGCGGGCGCGCGGTGGTTCACGGCGCGGTCGAGTCCTTGCAACCGAAGTCGAACGGCGGGTGATCAGGCGTCATCCAGCCACCGTTCGGATCGCACATGCCGAGCATGCAGTCGGGCGGCTGCGGTGGCGGCCAGCAGTTCGCGTCCATCGTCGAGCATCCGCACGATGCGGGGTCGTTGACGCACGGGTCCTTGCAGGTGTTCGGATCCATCGGATCCATGCACGGCGGCGGTGGAGGTGGCGGGCACATCAGATCGCCCGGCTGACACGTCGGCGGCGGGCAGTCGCCGTTCGCGTCGCACCAGCAGTACGGATCGGTCGGATCCATGCACGGCGGCGGCTGGCAGTTCGGATCCATCGAGCCGAACGCGCAGACGTTGCACATCGGATCGGTCGTCGGATCGCACGGCGGCGGCGGCGGCTCGCACGTCGGATCGCCCGGCTCGCACGGCGGCGGCGGCGGCTCGCACGTCGGATCCGTCATCGGATCGCAGCCCCAGCAGTTCGGATCGCCCGGATCACACGGCGGCGGCGGCGGCGGTTCGCACATCGGATCGTTGGGATTCGTCATCGGATCGCACGGCGTCGGGGGCTGACACGTCGGATCGTTCGGACCGCACGGCCACGGCGGCGGTGGTTCGCACATCGGATCGTTGGGGCCGCACGGGGTTGGCTTGCAGTCGGGATCCATCACATCGCACGGCTGACCGCCACCGCCCATGCCGCCACCGCCCATCGTGCCGTCGTTGGGCCCGATGCCGCCGACGTCGAACGGCGCCGTCGGATCGCACACGGTGAACGTCAGCGCGGTGAGCGATCCGTCCTTGGTCGCGACGACGTGGCGCACGCCACTGGTCGTGAGCACCTCGAGGCGATAGTGCTGACCGACCGGCAGCGACATCGTGAACGAGCCGTCGCTATGGACGGTCGCGGCGGTGATGACCGTGTCGTCCGCGACCGCGCGCACGGCGAGTGCGCCGGTGGTCTGGACGCGTCCGGTCAGGACCTGGGTCTCGGGATCGCCGCTGGTACATCCGACCGCGGCCAGTGCGCAGGCTGCGTACAGCCAGGTTCGATGGATCGTGTTCCTCATTGCGTCCTCCTCGTCTTCCACCCCCCTAGTGCCCGCAACCCAGCGACCCTTCGCCGAAATCGACTATCGCCCGATCTCGATGCCCAGCTCAGCTCGAAGATGAGCCCTCACCATCGCGGCCATGGTCTCCTGTACTTGCGTGTCCAGCGTCGCGGACACCTGACGGCCCAGGGCCCCTGCGAGGGCGTACTTGCAGAGCGCGTATCCATAGGCGGCCGACACCGCGGTCAAGAGGGCCAGCTCGACCTTGCCGATCAGATCCCGGCTGGGCGTCGGATCGAGAGCGGCCGCAACCTGATGTGCCACGAGCTGGAGGCCGTGCGCCTGCAGCCCGAACGCGTGGGCTGCCGCCGGACGCTCGCTCGCCAGCAGCCAGCGCATCAGCCGCATGTGAACCGGATCCTCGAGGGCCTGGAACAACAGGGCGAGCAGCTCGTCGGGCCGTTCGAGAGCACCCGCAATTTGTAATTGCGCGAGCATCAACTCGCGCAGCGACACGATGCGCCGCTCGAGCGTTGCCTCGATCAGCCCAGCGTACGTCCCGAAGTAGTGCGTGATGAGGGCGTGGCTCACCCCTGCCTCGCGCGCGATGTCCTTGAGCCCGACCTGGTCGGGCGTGAACTCGACGAACAACCGGTCGGCCGCATCGATCAGCTCGCGCCGCGCCTCCTCGGGCGCCCGCCTCCGCCGGACCCGCTCCCGGACGTTGCGCAGCGGCCGGATCCTGCCGACCTTGCCTCGCCTTATTTTCACCTTGACAGTATAGCCACGCCGCTTATTATCAGGTTGACAATAAGGTCAGAAATGGAGCCCTCCACATGAAATCCCTCCCTGCCATGCAGCCTCGCACCGACGCCGGCACCGACGATGTCGCCCAGCTGTCCCCACTCGTTCGCTGGCAGCGCGCGTTCCAGGCCCTTGGCCGGATCGTCGCGAACCCCGAGGCGACCGACCAGGTCCTCGTGTTCTCGACGTACGCCAACGCCGGCACGATGTACCGCCGCCTCGATCGTTTCTACGACGACCCCAGGGGCCAGCGCCTGTATCGCGAGCAGCGTGCGATCGATTCGAAGACGGTCGATCTCGACGCCCTCGCCGCCCTCCCCGCGGGCACGCTTGGCCACGCCTACGCTCACTTCCTTCGCTCTCGCGGCCTCACGCCCGACATCTTCGATGGCCCGCCGGCCGACATCCGCGATCCACGTGCCGCGTATGTCATGCAGCGGATGCGGCAGACCCACGACCTGTGGCACGTGGTCACCGGCCACAACACGGATCCGGCGGGCGAGATCGCTCTGCAGGCGTTCACGTTCGGTCAGGTTCGCGCGCCGAGCACGCTGATCCTCAGCATGGTCGGGACGCTCAAAGGCCTGCGCGAGAAGCCGGACCTGCCGCGCGAGGTGCTCGCCGCGTTCCGAGCGGGCAAGGCAGCGGAGCCGCTGATCGCGTTCCCGTGGGAGGACCACTGGTCAACCCCTCTCGCCGACGTCCGCGCCCTGCTCGGCCTGACGCCCGTGCCCGCGACGGCCGTGCCGGAAAGGGCGGCAGCGTGAGCAGCGACCCTCCCACCAACGAAGGCGGCAGCGGCATGAGCCACGACCGCGATGACGGCGGCGTGAAGAGCGACCGCAGCGACGTTGCCAGCGCGAACACCGACGGCGGCAGCGGCATGAGCCACGACCGAAATGACGGCGGCGAGAAGAGCAACCGCAGCGACGTAGCCAGCGCGAACACCGACGGCGGCGGCGGCATGAGCCACGACCGAGATGACGGCGGCGTGAAGAGCGACCGCAGCGACGTTGCCAGCGCGAACACCGACGGCAGCGTGAAGACCGACGGAGACACCGTGATCAAGCGTCTATGGCGGCGGCGGCTCGCGCGCCGCATCCGCCGCGGTCAGCGCGAGGATCGCAGCGCCCATCGGCGCACCGCGCGCGGCCGGCGCCGCAGCGAGCGCCGCGTGCTTCGCACCGCCCATCGGATGGAGCGTCGCGTCCGCCGAGGCGAGCGCAGCGCACTCTCCGCAGCTCACCGGATCGAACGGAGCGTGCAGCGCAGCGAGCGCCGCGTCGATCGGCGTGCTCGTCGCCTCATCCGCGCCGCGATCGCGCTCGTGATGAAAACGCCACCGCCGGCAAAGGTGGTGTGACCCCATTTCGGGGAGGCGCGGCTGAAAAGGGGTCCGACCCCATTCTCTAGGTCGTTGGAATGACGGCGCTCGGGTGTCCGAGGGGCGGACGATTCCAGGCGGCTGGAAAAGGTGGCCTGGACCTCGTTTCTCCTGCTCCGTGCTCACGCGCCTATGGCGGCGACGGATCGCGCGCCGCCGCGGTGCCGGGCGAAGCCCACCGAGAGCGAAGCGCGGGTCAGCGCGGGCAGGTCCGGTGCGCCGTGGCGTTGGAGCGGTACTCGTCCGAGTCGGCGACCGTGCAGTTGGTGCGGATGAGGGCGCGCAGCGACTCGAACTCCGCGTAGGACAGTGACATCGACGTGAAGACGAGCGGGATGGTCGACGACGTCGAGATCTGCGTGCGCAGCGGCGCGAGGAGCGTGGGGCCGGTGCGCCAGATCGCGTTGAAGTTCCCCTCGAAGGCGGAGAGCAGACCGGTGTACGCGGGACCGGTGAGGTGGAGCGCGTTCTCGAACGTCGCCTGCTCGGCGTTCATCGACAGGTTGTAGCTACCAGAGAACAGCTCCTTGCCGTCGATGACCATGTACTTGGAGTGCATCTGCGCCGCGTAGCTGTGGTCCCAGCGGTACGCGTAGGACTTGAAGCGAACGTCGATGTCAGCATCGACGAGCGAGCGGCTGAACAGGAAGTCGTTCGCCTTGCAGTCGCGCACCGCGTTCGGGGTGGTGGCCGTGACGAGACACGCGCTGACCTCGGCGACCTGCGCGTTGTGGCCGGTCATCGAGATGAACTCTTGCTGATCGAGGTAGACCTTGATGTCCATCGACGGGTTCGCCTGCTTCTTGGCGATCAGAGCCTCGGCGACCGGGCGCAGGCGGAGGTGGCCCGACGCGATGTGAATCGAGGTCTGAGCTCGCTGGATCGCATCGACCCAGACGTTGGACATGACGGTCGAGTTCTTGTCGACCGACCACGTGGTGCCGTCGGCGCCGGTCGGCTTGAAGTTCGGCGAGGTGAAGAGGACGTTGGTGCCCGGCTCGTCAGGAACCTGGTCGACGGTGATGTTGGCGGTGGACTGGCCCTGCGCGGTGGCCGGGCCAACGAAGTCACGCGAGCCCTTCCAGAGGATGTCGAACTCGTGCTGGAACGCGGCAGAGAGCTTCGCGCTGCCCTCGACGAACAGCGTGTTCTCGTCGAACACGGTGCCGGCGGTGTTCGACCAGTTGGCGCTGCCCGTGACGACCTTTGCGGTCGCGGCGCGCGAGGCGTCGTCGCGCGGACCGTCCACGATCAGGAACTTGTGGTGGAGGATCTTGTTGACGTAGCGAACGTCGATCCCCGCGGCCTCGAGGCGACCCGACTTGGACGCGGCGCGTGCGGCGGCGTCGACGATCTTGCGATCCTCGTTGCCGGTCTCGAACAGGAAGCGGACCTTGACGCCGCGCGCGACGGCAGCGGCGAGCGCGGCACCGATCTTTGCATCCGAGTAGCTGTACATCGCGATGTCGATCGTCTTGGTCGCGGTGCCGATCAGGGACGCGACCTTCACCATGTGGGTCGCGTCGACCGGTTGCGGAGAGAACAGCACCTCGACCTTGGACGCTCCGCCGACCAGACCGCGATCGCGGGCCGCATCGAGCAGAGCGTTGAGGGTGGCGGGACCGACGTACGGGATCGCGTCGAGCTCGGCCAGGGTGTCGTACAGATCGTCATCGGCGGTACCGACATTGGTGTCGGCGCCATTGCGGTGCTTGACGATGTTGTTGGAGACGCGGGTCGTGATGCCGGCCGCCGTCTTGAGCTTCGCGGCCGTCAGCGAAGGATCGTTGACGAGGGCGAGGACGCCACGTGCCTCGGGGGAGCCTTCATCGATGCCGCCGTCCGCCTTGCCACTGGGAAAGCCGTCGTTCTCGCCGTCCTCGACCTCGGAGTCGACACATGCTGGCAGGGTGAACGCGAGAATTGACAGGATGCCAGTAAGGACGGAGCTGCGGCGCATGGGGCCCGGACGAGCAAGCGTCGCGCCGCGTCACGCCGCAATGATCCTCGTCAGTTGAGCGCACGAATCGACCTGCCGGCCTGTCCGGTCGCCACTGTCCGGTGGCCGGCCAACTAGCCAGTTCGGTGACGAAATCGGCGCGGGAACGGCTCGCGAAATGGTGGTCTGACCCGGCAAGCTGCTCTTCATGAGTCGAGTCACGATCACCGGAGCGAGTGGACTGCTCGGCGGGAACCTCGCCGCGGAGCTGATCGGCGCCGGCCACGAGGTGGTCGCGATCCGGCGGGCAGGGAGCAAGGTGGCCCACCTCGAGCACCTGCCGATCGCGTGGCGCGAGGCCGAGCTCGGTGACACGGGCGCGATGACGCGTGCGTTCGAGGGCAGCGAGGCGGTGTTCCACTGCGCGGCTGCCGTCGGAGTGCTCAAGGAGGTGACACCGGAGCTGACGGCGGCGAACGTGACGGGCACTGCGAACGTGATCGATGCGGTGGTCACCGCGAAGGTCGCGCGGCTCGTGCACACGTCGTCGGTGGTGGCGGTCGGGTTGTCGACCGACGGACGCCCTGTCGACGAGACCGCGCCGTGGAACTTCGACACCGAGGGCTTGATCGACGGCTACGCGATCACGAAGCGACGCGCCGAGGAGCTCGTGCACGCAGCGATCGATCGCGTCGACGCGGTGATCGTCAACCCGACGTACATGTTCGGTCCGCTCGATGCGCGCCCGAGCTCGGGTGGGATGATCGTCAAGATCGTGAAGCGCCAGATCCCGGGCACGACGCCGGGCTACAACAACTTCGTCGATGTGCGCGACGTCGCGCGCGGCATGATCGCGGCGTGGCACAAGGGTCGGCGCGGCGAGCGCTACATCCTCGCCGGTCACGACATGACGTACGCCGAGATCATGAAGCGAATCGCGACCGTGGCCGGCGTCAAGCCGCCGCGCTTCGAGGTCCCACGGATCGCGGCAAAGGTGCTCGGCCGGTTCGGGGATCTTGTCGAGAAGCTCGGCAAGGAGCCGCTCGTGAACTCGACCCAGATCCGCTACGCGTACACGGACCGGTTCCGGTTCGCGAGTGACAAGGCCGCGCGCGAGCTCGGCTACACGTTCGGCCCGATCGAGCCCGCGATCCGTGATGCGATCGCGTGGTTCAGAGGGCGGGGAATGCTCTAGCGACGTTCGCGTTCCTGGAGGTACGTCTTGCCGCGGTTCATCAGCTGGCGGAAGCCCTCGAGGTCGTTCGCGCGCACGACGGAGCGTAGCCTCTCGACGGCGTAGAGCAGCGCGGCGAGCGACTCGGTGCCGTAGTCGTTGAGGGTCTGGATCTCGAAGTAGAGATCGGGGTTCTCGGCGGCAACCTTGGCCGCGACGCCGAGCTGCGCGTCGAACGTCGTCGACGACAGGGTCGCGAGGCGCGGGGCCGCCTCACCGCTCTCCGCGAGCGCGGTGAAGAACGCGATGTTGAGCGCGTGCGAGAGGCCGAGCACGTACGCGATCAGGCGATCGTGACTCTCGAGGTCCATCTCGACGAGCGTCGCCATCGTCGGCTCGAACAGCGCGCGTGCGGCGGCGGTCGCGGCGGGCGCGCCACAATCGACAAAGATCACGTGACGCCCGCTGAGCAGCTCGGTGTCC
>JANOPP010000429.1:0-2572 GCA_031421915.1 Myxococcales bacterium
GCCGAGCGCCAGCGGCGGCAGCGTGATCGAGCCAAACGGCATGTTAACGAGAACGATCATCGGCTCGCTGATCAGCCGCGCAGCACCGGCAGGTACTTCTTCTGCTTGGCATAGAGCTCGCGCATCTCGGTCGGCAGGTCCTTGCCGCCGCTGACCGCGTCATCCGCGCACAGCTCCGACGGCACGGTTGCCGCGAGCCCCGGATCATAGTCCGCGGCCGTGATCTCGCCGAGCGCGATGGCGCGCCACAGCAAGCGCTCCTTGATGTTGTACTTCCAGCTCGGGCACGGCAACACCGCCGCCTCTCCGCGCGTGGTGTCAGCGTGGACGAACTTGTATGCGCACGCACCGGCGCAGTTCGGCAGGAGCTTGCAGTTGCGACAGGTGTTGTTGTCGAACGGCGTCCACTTGGTCCACTTCTCAGAGACCTCGCTGCGCAGCAGCGCCTCGGGCTCGAGGATGGTTCCCGACTTCTTCTCGGGCCACGACACGGTGTCCCAGCACTTGTGGACGTCGCCGGTCGGCAGCACCACGAGCCCGTTCGGGCGGACCGCGCCGCACGTGCCGTGGAACTTCGGCGGATAGGGCAGCGGGACGAGCCCCGCGCGATAGCCGTGGCGATACAGCTCGGTCTCGAGGTCGCCGTAGGCGGCCTTGCTCATCGTCATCTCGGACACCGAGTGACAGCCCTCGGTCAGCGCTTCGACCGGCGCGAAGTACATCGAGAGATTGGTGCGATGGCCAAGGCCCATCTCCGCCATCAGGTCGATCAGCTTCTTGATGTCGGCGTGGTTGCGACTATCGATGTTGACGCGAACGACAAACTTGATCGGAACCTCGTCGATGCAGTCCTTGAGGTTCTGGAGGATCTTCTCGAAGCTGCCGCCACCACCGAGGAGGTAGCGGCGCGTGTCGTGGTACTCGGGCGTGCCGTCGAGGGTGACCTGCACCCAGTTGACCTTGCGCTTGTGCAGCGAGCGAGCCGCCTCGAGGGTCAGCTTGTACGCGTTGGTGACGACCATGCCCGTGTACGTCATCCCGTACTGATCAGCGGTCGCCATCAGTCGATCGGAGAGCGCCTCGATCACCTTGAGGCGGAGCAGCGGCTCGCCGCCGTACCATGCGATGCCGAGATCCTTGACGCCGCGCTCGGCAGCTTGCTCGACGAAGCTGATGATCGCGTCCTGGACGACGGGCCCCATCGTCTCCGACGGCTTGTCCTGCCCCTGGAAGCAGTAGTCACAGCCGAAGTTGCACGCCATCGTCGGCGCGATCGTGAGGATCATGGCCTTGGCGTCGAACCGATGCGCCTCGTACTGGTCCTGCAGGATCTTGAGCTCGTCGACCCCCTCGCGGACCACGAAGCCGAGGCCCTCGAGCTCGTCGATCACCTCCTCCGCAACCTCGTCCTGCCGACCCTCCTTGAGGTGGTCGAGGCACGCCACTTCCTCGACATCGAGCCGCATGTAGTTGGCGTGCAAGGAGTTGTAGAGGAGAGCCTCACCACTCTTCAGCGGAATCACGATGTTGTAGCGCGACGGCGTGAAGTTCAATGGATCCTCCTCGGGCCGGTACGGGCAGCAGGTCAAAATACGATAGCGCCCCCCGTGACCTTCCTGATGATATTGCATGGCAGGGGGGGGCGTGATGCCCTCTGGCGCATGAAGATCGCGATCATCATCGGCGGGGTCCTCGTAGGGCTGGCGGTCCTCCTGATCGTCGTCCCCAAGCTCGTCTACAAGAAGATGGGCTCGGACTTCGACGCGCGGATTGGCAAGGTCTACAAGCCGGCAGACATCGTGCTGTCCGACTACAAGGCCAACGGCCTCGGCCGGGCGTCCAAGGGCGGAGCTCAGCTCCGCGGCAACGGTGCCCTGATCCTCACCAAGGACGCCGTCCACTTCTTCCAGTTCACGCCCGAGACCGATCTCAAGATTCCGCTCAGCGACATCACGACCGTGTCGACCACGCGCTCGCATGCGGGCAAGGCCACGGGCAACGAGCTGCTCAAGATCGCATTCACCGAGAACGGCACACCCGACTCGTTCGCTTGGTACGTGACCGACCTCGCTGTATGGCTCGAGAAGCTCAAGGGTGTCGGCGCCGCCAAGGCAGGCGATGCGGTACCCTAGGGTGTGGTCGCCGTCGACGCGCTGCTTCGACCTGCCAAGATCGTCCTGATCGTCCCGCCGTTTCACTGGACGAGCCGGCCGGCGATCGGAGTCCACCTCCTGCAGGGCATCGCACGCCGCGCCGGCGTCGAGCTCCAGGTGATCTACGCGAACGTGATGTTCGCCGCCCAGTTCGGCGTGCGCACGTACCAGGCGCTGTCGACATTGCAATACAACATGTTCGTCGGGGAGCGACTGTTCGCCCGCGCCGCGTATGGCCTTCCACCGCTAGGTCGCGATGGAGGTGCGAGCCTCGCACCGCGGCTCGCCGGGATGGCGCGGATGTACGAGGCGGCGGGTACGGAGCTCGATCTCACCGTCGAGCACTTCCTCCGGCTCGAGGCTCAGGTCGACGCGTGGATCGAGTCACTAGTGCTTTCGATCGTGGGAGGCCCTGTGGT
>JANOPP010000430.1:0-9227 GCA_031421915.1 Myxococcales bacterium
GCTGCGCACCCGACACGGTCACGCCATCACGCCGCGGCAGCAGCGAGGGAGGGGTAACGCAGTAGTGCTAAGGTCCAGCTCGACTACGCGACGACGATGGCCGTAGTGGTCGTAGCCGCCGAGGGCTACATGAAGAAGTCGATCGAGATCACGCCCGATCGCAATCAGGACGTGCGCGTCGATCTCAAGCGAAGGAAATCCGGTGGAACCGGTTCTCGGACGCCAGGCAAGGACGAGATCATCCATGAAGTTCCGGGGCTGACCAAATGATCAAAGTGATGCTGATCTACACTCTCCTGCTCGGGGCGTGCACGGATCTCCCCGCATACGACGCGGACACGTGCGGCAACTTCACCCTCGAGCTGGGAGAGGATTGCGACGAGGACGACTCGCGCTGTGAGGAGTGCAAGCTGCGATGCGATCAGTCCGAGGTCGCCGATGGCTTCGGGTGCTCCGCGATCGGGTACGTCTGCGGCGTCGACGGATTCTGCCACGCACCGAGCGGCACGTTCTCGGAGCTGGGGACGTTCTCACCGTTTCGCGGTCGCGACCTCGCGATCACGAACGTCAGCTCCGACGGTATCGGCGATGTCGTCGGTCTCGCGACCAACGCTATCAGCGTTCACTCCGGGGATCCGAATGGGCAGATCGCTCCGCTGTCGTCGCTCCTCACGCCGCAGCAGCGTGGCTTTCCGCAGTTCGTTCAGCTCGACAACGACGCCTCGCTCGATCTGCTGGTGCCGACGGCCGATGGCATCGCCGGGTACTCGTCACCCGAGGGCTATATCGCACCGCACTCCTTCGCCTTCGACCTGACGTCCTATTCCGGGTGTCCTCACTCGCTCGCTCGAGATCTGCCGTTTCACGTGTTCTCCCTGAGCAGCCGCTATCTCGGCGTCATGACGACCAACATGCTCAGCGGCCACCTCGGTCTGGCCGTGATCGACACGACGCAGAAGAACGTGTGTCCCAAGCAGCTCCCGATTCTGTGCCAGGCCATGCCGGTCGTCGTCGGCGATCCATTCGAGATGCCGCCCGAGATCGATGTCTATCCGACCACCAACGGGGCGGTCGCGACCGGCCAGGTGATCGGGGCCCGTGTCGCCGGTGGGCTGTGCGTCGTCCACGCGCGGCACACGGGCGTCGATGCCGCCCCGTTCCAGTTCACCGACATCACCCCGGACTCCACGCTCGAAGGGAAACCGGTCTTCGCCGACATCGCCGATACCGGCTGCCCCTCGCTGATCGTCAAACCCCAGTTCGTCGGCGCGGGCATGCGCGAGTACCTGGGCTCGAGCGTCATGGGAAACTGCAAGCTCGACACGTCCCCCATGATCGTGCTGCCGAACCTGGGAGACAACGTCCCGATCGGTCGCATCGAGCTCGACCCGGTGATCCCGGGATACGGCAAGGATGCACTCGTACTGTCGGGAAGCGTGATCGCGATCAGCGAGCCGCGCGGTGCGATGCCACTCCTTCTGTACCAGTCAGATCGGGCGCTCGCGTTCGTCCAGAGCGGCGACATCGATCGCGACGGTGACCTCGACGGTATCGCGATCGCGGGGTCGTCCACGGCAGGTGCCGAGGACATCGACATCCTCGCGCGCACGACGGCCGGGCAGTTCCTGCTGCGCCGGCTCGACACCGAGCAGCCGATCTCGAACTTCATCGTCGGCGATTACGATGGCGACGAGGTCGCAGACATCGCCTACACCGAGATGATGGCGTTCCAGAGCGAGCGCCTTTCCGTCGTGTTCGGGACGCGCGATCTGCCGCTGCCGCCGGTCGTGTTCGGCTCGTACAGCAAGGTCGTCGGGCTGTGCCCGATCCAGGTCGAGGATTCGATCGATCGCCAGAACGTGATCACTGATCTGCTCGTCCTCGACTTCGTCGCCGGAGGGGATCCGGTGCCGGGATCGCCGCAGGGCATTCCCGCGTTCACGCTCCTCCACGGGAGTCCGCAACGGACCCTGCAGTCGTTCATCGACCCGCGCACGGACCCCAATCCGACGTCCCCGACCGTGTTTGCGGGGGTGGCCGCTGGCAGGTTCTTCGGCAGCACGAGCATCGACGTCATCGCGTTCGAGTTCAAGCCGAACCTGTCGGCGAAGGTGTGGCCGATGAGCGGCAACAAGTATGGCCAGCTCGAGTCCGTGCTCAGTGCGAGCTACGACACGAAGATCGTCGACTGTACGCGTGGTACGAGCACTGGGTCGTTCTGCGGTAACAGCGCGCACTACATCGCGTGGCCGATCCGCGACAGTGGGATCGACCGCGATGTCGTGATCGGCATCGACGACGGCGGCGAGCTTCCGATGGGGCCGAGTGTTCCTGTGGACGCGACCAAGGCAGCCCGCCGGATCGTGGTGATCGATCCCACGAAGTTCGGAGTCGTCCAGCCCTTCACGGGCCAGCACTATCCTGAAGCCAACCCGCTGACCAGCGCGCCAGATCCGGTCGGCGAGGACTTCCGCGTGCAGTCGTTGGTTCGCGTCGATCTCGACGGGAACGGCAACCCGTTGCTCGCAGCGTCGTTCCGCGGTGGAGCGCTGGGCGAGCCGGTCACCGGCGAGGTCCGGCTGTGCGAGGTCGACGACTCTGGAATGCTCGAGACCTGCCCGAATATCACCAAGGTGATCGGCGAGCTCGATGGGTGGACGTGCGTTGACGCGGCGGTCGCTCAGCTTGCTCCGCGCGGCCGAGATCTGCCGGTCCCGACAGGTACCGATCTGGCTGTGCTGTGTCACCGGATGACCGAGATGGGCATCCCGGCGACCGTGGTGTTCCGGGTGTTCTACGACGCGACGACCCAGAAGCGCGTCGCCACCCCGGTACTCGTGACGTTCGATAGTCTGGCGACCCGGATCCTCGTCGGCGACGTTACCGGTGATCAGCTCGATGACCTCGCGATCCTGGCGTCTGATCTCGGCAGCAGCGTGCTCGCCGTGTTTCCGCAGTGCGAGCAGAGCGACCTCGCCTGCAGGTATCCGCGGTGCGCTTCCTTGGATCATACGGAGCTTGTCCGCTGCGTTCGTGAGGGACCAAACGGAGATCCATCCGTCGGGGTGGGGTCGAAGTGAGGATCGTCAGCGTGCTGCTCGTGCTGGCGATGCTCGCCGGCACGGCGATCGCAGACCGCAAGAAGGCGCTCGGGTACTACCGGGCAGGTGAGAAGGCCTATCAGGCGCAGAACTTCGAAGCAGCGGCGATCAATTTCTACGAGGCATACAAGGAACTGCCCCTGCCCGAGATCGCCTTCTCGGCGGCTCAGGCATTTCGCCGCGCACACCGCGTGAAGTCCAACGTCGAGTACGTGCGGCGCGCCGTCGAGTTATACCGGTTCTACCTCGACAAGGTCACGACCGGCGGCCGCGTTGGTGATGCCGCGGACAGCCTTGGCGAGATGAAGACCGAGCTCGAGAAGCTCGATACGATGCATGCCGGCCCCATCGCTGCCGCCGTCGAGCGCACCCGGCTCGGCGTCAACGTGAGCCTCGTCGGGCAAAGCACCGAGGCGCGCGCCGACTCGATGAACGAGATCGACGACGCGTCGATGGCCGCTCCGGCGGCGGACACCGCCATCGCAGTCACTGCAGAGATCGATGGCAAGGCCGTCGAGCCCTACACGATGATCGATGTAGCCCCTGGCGAGCACGTGATCCGCGTCTCCGCGCCGGGGTTCGCACCTCTCGAGAAGAGAGAGATCGCGGTGAAGGGCAACTCGGCCCTGATCCCGCTCGCGCTCGAGCCACTGCCGGCGCAGGTCACGTTCGACACCGAGCGAGGCGCGCGCGTCAGCGTCGATGGCAGCGGCGTCGACATCACCAAGCCAGTCGAGTTGCCGGCAGGCCGCCACGTCGTCACGATCGTTCGTAGTGGACGCCAGCCAGTTGCCCGTGAGCTGATCGTCACCCGGGGGCAGACGACGACGGTCGTCCAGCGGCTCGAGCCGACGCTGCGCCGCCGCGCGGTCAAGTGGGTCCTGATCGGCGGAGCCGTGGCCGCAGGGCTCACGGGGGTCTCCGTCTTTGGAGCGCTCTACGAGGATGGTGTCGCGAGCGACAAGCTCGCATTGCTCCGTCGTGGCAACAGCGATCCGTTGGTGCGCGAGGACTACGAGCGCGCGCGCAGCCTGCGCGATGACTCGGTCAACGGAGTCTGGTTCATGGGCGGCGCCACGGTCGCTGTCGGGCTCACCGCGGCGTTCCTCTACTACTTCGACACGCCGTCTGCCGAGGGCATCCGCGTGGCGCCGATCGCTGGCAGCGGCGTCGGTGGGGCGCAGGTCATCGGGAGGTTCTGAGCGCTTGCAGAAACACGGCCCATGGCTATGCTCCGCCGCGTATGGGTCCGACGGGTAAGAGCAAGCGGCTCGCAGCGGTAGCGACGACGACTACCTTCGACAAGTTCTGGACGTGGCTCGCGGGCCACGCCAACTGCATCCTCCGCGCAGGAACCCCCGAGGTCGTGCTGATCGATCATGACGACTTCCACTGGACCCTCCTGACCGAGGACGAGCACACGCATGTCGTGCAGCTCGCCCGCGCCAAGGAGCTGGTGGGCGAGCTCCTGGTGTTCCCGGCCGAGATCGCGTACGTGCAGGTCGAACCCACCGAGACCGACGGTGAGTGGCTGTTCGAGTGCATCATCGAGACGGAAAAGGCGCGCGAGGTCGCGTACCATTTCGTCATGGCGCACGAGTACGAGGACGGCGAGCACCGGCGCGAAGAGAAGTGGACGCACTAGACGAGAGCGGAACCGACGTCGATCCTCGGATCGGCAGCCTCGTCGATGGCCGCTACAAGGTCCACTCGGCGATGGCCTCGGGCTCGATGGGCGCGGTCTACAAGGCCGAGCGCGTTCCCGTCGGTAAGCTCGTTGCGATCAAGTTTCTCCACGCGTCGTACGCCAAGGACTCGGAGTTCTTGACCCGGTTCGAGCGCGAGACGCGGGTGATGTCGAAGCTCTCGCACCCCAATTGCGTCTCCGTCGTCGACTTCGGTGTGTGGGACGGCGCGCCGTACCTGGTCATGGAGTACGTCGACGGCACGACGCTGCGAAAGCTGATCGATGCCGATCCGATCGCACCACTGCGCGCCCTCGCGCTGACCAAGCAGATCGCCGCGGGCCTCGCGCACGCGCACTCGCAGGGCGTCGTCCATCGCGACATCAAGCCCGCGAACATCATGATCTCCGACGAGCTCGGGACCGGCGATCACATCCGGATCCTCGACTTCGGCCTCGCGCGCTTGCGCGGCAACGTCGGACGCGACGCGACGCAGACGAACGTCGTCGTGGGGACGCCGAACTACATGGCGCCGGAGCAGACGATCGGCGGCGGCACGATCGACGCCCGCACGGACCTCTATGCCGTCGGTGTCTTGCTGTTCGAGATGATCGCGGGCGAGCGTCCGTTCTCGTCGGAGGACACGCTCGCACTGCTCGGTATGCATCGCGCGGCTGCGATCCCGAACCTTGCCGATCGGATCGACCGCAGCATCGCGCTGCCGATGGGCGTGCAGCCTCTGATCGACAAGCTGATGGCGAAGTCGCCCGACGATCGGTTCCAGACCGCGCTCGAGCTGTCGGCGTCGATCGAGGAGATCCTCGGCCCGCGCGTCAGCGCCGAGCACGAGGTCGTCTCGCCGCGGGGCAAGCGCACGGATCCAGCCGTCGTCGTCGCCGTCGCGCCAACAATGCTCGACGTCGATGGCGGTGGTCGCGTCAAAGCCTCGATCAAGGATCGCACCGCGCCGGTGCGCCGGCCATCCTCAGGTGGCAACAGCCTGACGTGGCTCCTGATCCTCGTGCTCGTCCTCGGCGGTGCCGCGTTCTACTTCATCAAGGTTCGCCCGGGCGCGCGGGGCACGACCGCCGGATCGGGGAGCGCCGACACGGGCAGCGCCGGTAGTGCTGCGATCGTGACGATCGATGCGCCCGTGGCCGCGGTCGCGATCGACGCGGCGGTCGTCGACGTAACGGCCGACGCGTCGACGGTCCCGGCGACCGTGATCGACGCTGCCGCCGATGGAGATGCCGCGATCGGCGAAGAGATCGAGATGGATCCGGCCGCCGCGGTCGATCCGGATCCGAGCGCCGAGACCAAGGCGCCCGCCGACGAGGAAGCGGCCGACGCGCCGGATCCGACGGTGGATATCGAGCCCACGTTGCCGCAGGTGGAGGCGCGCGCGACGACCGTCGCCGAGGCCGTCAGGATGATTCAGGACGGCAAGCGCGACCTCGCGCTGACCAGTCTGCACGCGCTCGGCAAGAGCTCGCCGAAGAGCTCGTACATCCCGTTCCTCCTCGGCAACCTCTATTACGACAAGCTGTGGTGGGGCGTGGCCCTCGAGCACTACAAGACCGCGATCGTCCGGAATGGCGGCTACAAGCAGAACGCCGTCCTCATCAGGAACTCGATCCGGATGCTCGCCAGCACCAGGACCCGCCGGACGGCGGACTCGTTCCTGCGGCACACGATCAAGCGTCCGGCCATCCCGTACCTCAAGGCGGCGGCCAAGAACGATCCCAACAACAACGTCCGGAAGGCCGCTGCAGCCCTCGCCAAGACGATTCGCTGAGTTAGCTGCCCCCGCGATCGAGTGCTCGTCGTCGGAAGGCCTTGACAGCACGGGGCGAATCCGTAAAGTCCACCGCTCTCCGTAGCCCGCAGGATCCATCTAGATGCCGACCATCAATCAGCTCGTCCGTAAGGGTCGCGAGAAGATGCGCACCAAGAGCGCGTCTCCCGCCCTGAAGCAGTGCCCGCAGAAGCGTGGCGTCTGCACTCGCGTGTACACCACGACCCCGAAGAAGCCGAACTCGGCGCTTCGCAAGGTCGCGCGCGTTCGCCTCACGAACGCCATGGAAGTGACGTCGTACATCCCGGGCGAGGGACACAACCTGCAGGAGCACTCGGTCGTCCTCATCCGCGGCGGCCGCGTGAAGGATCTCCCGGGCGTTCGCTACCACATCATCCGCGGCACCCTCGATACGACGGGCGTCCAGAACCGCAAGCAGTCGCGCTCCAAGTACGGCGCGAAGCGCCCCAAGTAAAGGGATCGACGTATGCCCCGTAAAGGTGAAGTATCCAAGCGCCAGGTCCTCCCGGACCCGAAGTACACCGACGCTCCGGCCGACGTTCGTCGTCGCCTGACCAAGTTCGTCAACGTCGTCATGCGCGACGGTAAGAAGGCGGTTGCCGAGGGCATCGTCTACAAGGCGTTCGACATGGTCGCCGAGCGTGCGAAGGACGATCCGTTGAAGGTGTGGGAGCGCGCGCTCGCGAACGTTCGCCCGCGCGTCGAGGTCAAGAGCCGCCGCGTCGGTGGTTCCACCTACCAGGTTCCCGTCGACGTTCGCCCGGACCGCTCGCTCGCGCTCGGCATGCGCTGGCTGGTCGAGTACGCCCGCGCACGCAACGAGAAGACGATGATGGATCGCCTCGCGAACGAGATCATCGACGCGGGTCAGAACCGTGGCAACGCGGTCAAGAAGCGCGAAGACGTCCACAAGATGGCCGACGCGAACAAGGCGTTTGCGCACTACCGCTGGTAACTAGCTCCTCGAGCTAGTACCCGGATTTGGAAGGTGGCGGCCGTCGAGGCTGCCAAACCACCAGAGCCAATGACGACCAAGGTCAACATACGATCGGTCCCTCTGGACCGCACCCGCAACATCGGCATCATGGCCCATGTCGACGCGGGCAAGACCACGACGACCGAGCGGATCCTGTTCTACGCAGGTTCGACGTCCCGGATCGGCGAGGTCGACGACGGCTCTGCCACCACCGACTGGATGGCGCAGGAGCAGGAGCGCGGGATCTCGATCACCGCTGCTGCGACGACGTTCGGCTGGCGCAGCCACGTCGTCAACCTGATCGACACTCCTGGTCACGTCGACTTCACGATGGAGGTCGAGCGCTCGCTGCGCGTCCTTGACGGCGCGATTGCCGTGTTCGATGCCGTCGCCGGCGTCGAGTCGCAGAGCGAGACCGTCTGGCGCCAGGCCGATCGCTATCGGGTCCCGCGCCTCGCGTTCATCAACAAGTGCGATCGCGAGGGTGCGGATCCCGAGCGCGTCGTCACGATGATGAAGGCGCGCCTCGAAGCACACCCGATCGTGATCCAGATCCCGATGGGGATCGGGCCCACGTTCAACGGCGTGATCGACCTGATCGCGATGCGCTCGCGGACGTGGGACGTCGCCAGCTTTGGCGCGACGTTCACCGACGGTCCGATCCCGCACGCGCAGGTTCCCGAGGCGAGCCGCGCGCGCGAGTCGATGATCGAAGCGATCGCCGAGCTCGACGACGAGCTGATGGCTGCGTGGGTCGCTGGGCGCGAGCTCGGGGCCGACGCGATCCGCATTGCCCTCCGTCGCATCACGCTCGGCAACCGCGGTGTGCCGACGCTCGTCGGTGCAGCGTTCCGCAACCAGGGCATCCACAACCTCCTCGACGCCGTCGTCGACTACCTGCCGTCGCCGTCGGACTTCCCCGAGATCCGCGGCCGCGACCCCGTCGATCTCGTCCTCGGGCCGACCGCCGCTCCGACGGTGAGCCGCACGGTCGGAGACGATCAGCCGCTGGCGGCACTCGCGTTCAAGGTGCAGAGCGATGACCACGGCGGTCAGCTCACGTTCGTCCGCGTCTACGCGGGCTGCCTCAAGGTCGGTGATTCCGTCCTGAACGCGACGAAGGGGCACCTCGAGCAGATCGGCAAGCTCGTCCGCATGTTCGCGAACCACCGCGAGGACATCCGGCAGATCGACGCCGGCATGATCGGCGCCGTCGTCGGCAGCTCGTCGAGCGGAACTCGGGTCGCGACCGGCGACACGCTGTGTGACCCGCGCTCCCCGATCCTGCTCGATGCGATGACCGTTCCGAACGCGGTGATGGGCGTCGCCCTCGAGCCCGATACGGACGAGGACCACGGCAAGCTCGCCTACGCACTCGAGCGCCTCGCGCTCGAGGACCCGTCGTTCCGCGTCCGCACGGACATCGACTCCGGACAGATCGTGATCTCCGGGATGGGCGAGCTCCACCTCGAGATCGTCGTCGACCGCCTGCGCCGCGAGTTCGGCATCAAGGCACGGGTCGGCACCCCCCAGGTCGCGTATCGCGAGACGATCCGCAACCGCGCCGAGGGCGAGAGCAAGTTCGTCCGTGGCGCAGGGAGCCCTGGCGGCGCGCGTGGCGACTACGGCCATGTCCGCCTGGTCGTCGA
>JANOPP010000431.1:0-4091 GCA_031421915.1 Myxococcales bacterium
AGTGGCACTCGGTGGCATCGTCGATGGTCTCGGTTCTCCGATGTACAGTCAGATGAAAGCACGGACCACCGTTGCGTTCCGGAACTACCGCGCCGGCACCTACTATCCTGCCAATGGAGGTGACTCCTCGTCGGCCGATGGACCCGTGAGCATCTTCCTCGATTCGCTGCAACGCCGCCTGTATGATACAGCGGATGGCAGGGGAAGAATCAAGATCATCGCCCATTCGATGGGGGCGGTGTTTGCGAACGAGGTTTTGGCAACCTGGCCTCGGCTTCCTGTCGATACCGTCGTCTTCATGGCCGGTGCAGCCAGCCTTCGCGATACACGCGAAGGCGTCGGCGCGTGGCTCCAGCGTGACCGGAATCATCGCTTCTTCAATCTCGTGTTGCATCACGAGGCTGAGCGTAGGGAATCCAACTTCCTGGGACTCGTTCCAACCGGCACGCTGCTGGTGTGGATCGATGACTACTTTGCGCCCTCGACACTGCCGTCAGGCCGGATGGTCGGCCAGTTTCGCAATACGGCGGCACTGCTGGCGCTGCTCCCACGTGAGGCGCAGGCGCAAGTCAACGTAAAAATGTTCGGGTATCGCGACCCGCGGGATGGCCGGCGCTTGGACGACGGCACGCAGTCACCTTGCTTCAACGGTATCTCCCAGCACGGTGACTTTAACAATGCCGCGCTACGATTCTGGGAGGCAGGATTCTACCAAAAGCGATCCGGGCCGAATCAGCTGGCATGCCCGCACTTGCAGAGTTCAACGGCGCATGTCGTACCGTAAGCTTGCCTCTCAAGCACAGAGCTGAAAGTGAGACAGGTCAGTTGTGACGTACTCCGCTTTTGTACACAGGTCGAAGCTAGAAACTCAGTGCTCGCGCAGTTGGCGATCACGACGTATACTCGACCTACCCCAATCGAATTTCCTATCCAGCAAGCCCGGCACGCTGGCGTCGCAGACGGCGTCATGTTTCGCCGAATTCGTACCTGCGCAGCCAATGCAGGGTCATCCCAGAAAAGAGCCCAACTGGCCCAGTGGCGACGCTGCTGCTCATGCTGCGCATCAGAGCAGCAGCTCGGCGGCAAGGGGGCCTGCGATACCATCTATTGTGCCACCACTTACCGCGGCGGAGAAGGCCTGAACGTGGGCGATCAGCTCCGTAGCTGACAATGAGCCGGTCGATCGCGGTGGCAGAGTCGAGCGAGCCAAAGTATCACGAAGCGTTGACCGATCTACCGTACCTGTTGGCAATTCGACCTATCGACTTCAAGTACGTATCGCCTGAATCGTTCAAATGGCCAGCCTTCATCACTCGTTCGCCAGATTCATGGCAGCGGCTACCCACAACTGTTCGCAGGAACGCGGCATTCAACCTGAGTTAACAGTGGAACCGAATACATGAGTGGATGCCCTGCAGCTCGCCGTCGCCTCGTCCCTCCAGGCCGCCTGTGGCGATTGATTGGGGGAAGCCGCGGTGGCTTCGCGCTTTGCGTTCCGCTTATTCTCGCGGCGGCGCCATCTCGTGAGACGCTGCTCGCGAGTTCTGCGGCGTTGATGTTCTCTACTCCCGAGCACTGCAGATTGTCCGATCTTGCGTTCGGATTGGCCATCCGAAATGCCCAATTTCGAATCAGCGAGCAAAGGAACTCTACACCTCCCGAACTGCGAGATGCTTTTACCGCTCCTATAGCTACCATTGACTCTGCGGCAAATCTGCTGGCTGGCACATACCGAGCACTCCGCATAGGCGAAGATCTGGCAGCCGACTGTGACCCTCGAAAAACGAAACCAGATTCGTTGCGACGCTCCTATGGAGCGCTTGTGGGCATGGTCGATGCTGCTCTCTCGCCATTGGCTTTTCGGGCGGGCGCGACAACTGATGAACTGGATCTCTTGGCGAGCAACCCGCAGTCCGCGACTACGAATCAATGGCCTAAGGACTGGTCATCGGTCCACGCCGTTGCTCGCCAAAACGGGGCGTGGGTGCGCGCAATGCGTTCGAACTCGGAACACTTTGGGGGTGCGGCGGCCGAAGCGGTTCAATTGTGGCACCGCGCCGCGCTACGTGAAGCATCAGACGGTAGGCTGTGGGCTGCTCTCTACTATGAGGCTTTCGCAAGTCACTACTTGCAGGATCTCTTCGCACCAGGGCATATACGCGCCCCGAGAACAGCCATCGGTGACATGGAGGCCGCGTCGATACATGACTTCTTCAATCGCGCCGGAGTGGAGTTCGTCATCGACTGGCCAACGCTGGTAGCGCGCCTGCTTCTAGACTCATCTCGCCAGCCCACCCCCTCAGGTTTGGCAACTGGTATCGGGAAAGCGGACGCCTCGCTGCAAACCTTCCTGGAAAGTGAAGGCCTGTCTAGATCGGGCCGAACGTCGGGATCGGCAATCAACAGCCGCGATACCGTTCGCTTCTACGGGGACGGCGATCTCCACAGGTCCCACATACAGGAACTCTTCATTACCCTCGTGACCGCGAACAGCATTGTCGAAGTGTTGAACGCTTTCACTAACAGGACGATGCCGCCCGACCCGATACTTGTGTTCAGTCAGTGGAGCGGGTATAGGCTAGTTGAACCCAAGCTCATACAGGGCGATCGCGGCGGGACTAGACGCGAATGGGAATACCCGGTGCTCACGACGGCGTTCGGCGCGTACCGACCCATGCTCGCAACTGGTCCGGTCCCTCAGGATGATGTGATCGATTTGGTGGTCGCGCTCCGCGCGCCCCTTGGCAGCGCTCTCTCACGCAGTGCCGCCAACGTGCGACTAGGAGTAACCACTCCTTCTGTCAATCCTTTGAGATACGTCGGAAAACGTATCGAGAAACCCGGCAGTGTGGTTCGCGCATTCATTGATCTCGATTTTCCCAGCGAACGAAGTCGGGGCCTAGGATTGGGTGTAGACTACTCTGCACCTTTCATCGCAGGTATACACGATCTTTCTTGGGGGTGGCGTGCCGGGTGCCGCATCTACGGCACGGCTATCGCGACACCACTAGTCCCCTGTCACGCCTCACTCAGAATGACCGCCGCGTACTCAGTCGTCGCTCTGTCAGCGGCGGCAGGCTTCGACTTGGCGGAGTCGATCAACCCTGCTGCCAACCTCCGACATCAATTCGGATTGGAACTCGGGCTCCATGCGTCCGGTCCTGCAAACAGGATCAATGTAGGACGAGCCACCGATACGCTTGAAACGCAGGGTGCTATGTGGCTGGCTGTGAGGACAATCAAGTCGCCAGTGAATGACCTGGGCTCCGTTCGATACAGCATAGGCGCGATTCTTCGAGGGCGGGATCGTCCGTTGGGCCGTCGGATTGAGATAGGATGGACGCCCAGCCAAGAACGCGTGTTGACAAAACGAGGACCGTTCCACAATCGCCTTCCGTTCATAGACGTCGCTCCGGGAGTGGAGATCGCGCCACTTGCGTTTTGGGGAAACACTACGCCGCTGTGGACGTGGTTCGCGCCGGCAGTTGGCGTTCACTGCATCGCAGCTTCACCCTGCGTACGAAAGAGCTCCGCCGTTACCGTCGGCTACGAGATTGGCGCCGGCTTCGCGAAAGGACCTCTGAAACTTGAGGCGGGACTTGGTAATCGCGGATCGACATTATCACCGTTTCTGTCCCTCGCATTGTTGGGCAGGTAAACATGGCTTTCGGCAGACACGGCAGCGCGTGAGGCGTGACGCGCCTGCGCACTTATACCGCAGGGAAATGCCAGAACCTCGTCTCCGATGCCAAACGCCCTTGCGATCTCGCGGAGGCGCGCCACCATCGTGCCGGACCGCGCGACGACATCGAGCCATACCGCGCGTGAGTGTGCGCTATGGGCGAGTTCCTCCGAGAGTACGTTCGGACGCGAGAAGGAGCAACTGAAGCCGTCATCCTTAGCGCGAGGTGTTTGCGCCAGAACGTTCGTGCTTCCGTAAGCTTCCCCTGATCGGCGACGAGGCGTTTGAGGCGCGCATTTTCGTCCTCGAGCGCGCGCAATAGCTTCGCGTCGCTCAACTGCAAAACGCCGTTCTTACTCTTCTACAGATAGAAAGTCGGACGACTGATGCCGTGCTTGCGCAGGATCTC
>JANOPP010000432.1:0-6545 GCA_031421915.1 Myxococcales bacterium
GACAGCTCGGTGACGGTCCCGCCGATCGCCGCTTCCCACGCGGGATACGCGGCGAGGAACTGTGTGCGGACCTCGGCGTTCTCCGGTAGCGCGAGCCACAGCGCGACGCGCGCGGCCTCGGGCCGGAACACCATGATTGGCTCCTCGCAGCACCCGTTGCACCCGCGGTCACAGGCGATGGTCTTTCCTGCACCCGCTATCGCGGTGGTGCGATCCGCGATCGCCTGCTCGACCCGCTCGTGCACGAACACCGCGACCTCGGCCGCCTCCGCGGGCGACAGCTCGCGCGGGAACGCCCGCGTGGTCGTGTACCCCTCGAGGTCCTTCCCGAGCTCGTCGATGAGGCTACGAACGCTCATGCCATCAGTACGCGTACTCGACGGCCTCTTCGCCCGCGCGAGTCGGTAGCGCCAGGTCGCTCCACAGAAGCGTGAGGTCGAGCTCGATCGCCTCGAACGGCTCGACGCGCGCCTTCTCGTCGTCGCGGAGCGTCGCGACCAGTAGCCACGCATTCATGTGTCGGCGAAACACCTCGAGTGTTCTGCGGGCCGGGCTGATCAACCAGGCGTGCTGGACGTCTGCGCGCGCGTAGACGGTCGGCAGCTTGTACGCACGGTCGAGCTTCTCGGTGGAAGGCGACAGCACCTCGCACACCCAGTCAGGAGCGACCGTGAAGTACGCATCGTTCGCAATGACCGGCATCCGCTCTCGGCGCCAGCCCGCGAGATCGGGCACCACGATGTCGTCGCCGAGGTGCAGCTCTGGCTCGTCGAGCAGGATCCAGCCGCCTGGCCCTCCGCGGCCGCGATCGAACGGCCCCGTCAGCTCGCTGCCGAGCAACGACGCGACGCGCGTGTGAGGCCCCGCCGGGCGCGGCGACAAGAACAGCTCACCGTTCACGATCTCGGCGACCTTGTGCTCCGGGGCATCGAGCACGTCCTGATACGTCGCCTTCGGGCGATTCGGCGTGGCCATGACTCGAAGATACCAGTCCGGTCCGACGTACGAACGCACTCATGCGCGCCAGCAGAACGCCACGTAGTACGATACCGACATGATCGGCCTCCTCGCCGTGCTGACGATGATGCGCTACGAGGGCGACGTCGCCCCCGGTGGCGGTGACTACGCGGAGGTTGCGTTCGCGGTCCCTCCCGGTACCGTCGAGATCCAGGTCGCGCATACCGATGGCTCGGACTTCGTGATCCTCGACTGGGGCGTGTGGTCGCCCGAGGGGTTCCGCGGGTGGGGCGGTGGCCTCGAGGACGACGCGATCATCGGCGTCGCACAGTCGTCACGCAGCTACCTCGCGGGACCGATCACGCCCGGGATGTGGCGCGTGGTGATCGGCAAGGCGAAGGTCGATCCGGCGACGGGTGGGCACTATGCAATCGAGGTCACGTGTCGCGACAACGCGACGCTCACCGTCGCGCCGACGGCGGCGTACGCACCCGTGGTCCTCGCGACCGAGCGCCGGTGGTACCGCGGCGACTTTCACGTTCACTCGGAGAACAGCGGCGACGCCACGGCGACATTCGCGCAGATCGCGACGCTCGCGCGGATGCGTGGCCTCGACTTCGTGAACCTGAGCGACCACAACACGAGCTCGCACCTGCCGTTGATGGCAGCGTTTCAGGCGACGCAGAGCGATCTGCTTCTTCTACGTGGCGCGGAGATCACGACGTACCAGGGCCACGGCAACTCCGTCGGAACCAGCGCCTACGTCGATCACCGCATCGGCTTGGCCGGGCGCACGATCGGTGCGGTGCTCGACGACGTCGCCGCGCAGAGCGCGATCTTCATCGTCAATCACCCGGCCCTCGATCTCGGTGGCGCGTGCATCGGCTGCTCGTGGAAGCACGACATCGACTGGACCAAGGTTGCAGGGATCGAGGTGCTGACTGGCAAGTGGGATCTGACCGAGCGGTTGTTCACGCCCGGTGCGCTCGCAATGTGGGACGCGGCACTCGATCAGGGCGCGCGGATCGCGGCGATCGGGGGCAGTGATGATCATCGCGCCGGCGCAGGGACGGGGACGACCGACACGCCACTCGGCAGTCCGACGACGCTCGTGCTCGCCGACAACCTCAGCGAGGCGGCGATCATCGAGGGGATCAAAGCGGGGCGGACCATCGTTCAGCTGCGCGGTCCCGATGATCCGCTGGTCGAGCTGACGCTCGGGGACGCGGAGATCGGGGACACCGTCCCCGGCGAGATCGCGGCGGCGGAGCTCCGCGTCAAGATCACCGGCGGAGCCGGGAACTTCGCGCAGCTATGGCGCGATGGCGAGAAGACGGATCAGGTCGAGATCTCGAGCGACGACTTCACACACACGTTCGTCGACGAGACGAAGGGCTCCCATCGGTATCGCGTCGAGCTGATCAACGACGCGAACAACCGCATCGTGATCACGAGCCACATCTACGCGACGGTGGTGCCGAGTGGCTGCGGATGCTCGACGAATGGTTCGCTCGGCAGCGGAGTGCTCGTGCTGCTCGCAGCGCTCACGTGGTTGCGTGCGGGCAGAAGCGCTCGACGAGCTGCACGAGGTCACGCAGGCTCACTGGCTTCTTGACGTGCGCGGCGACCTTCATCTCCGCGGCGGTCTGCGCGCCATCGCGGAACGCAGAGATCACGATCACCGGGATCGGCGACAGCAACGGATCGCGTAGCTGCTCCTCGCGGAACTGGCGACCGTCCATCACCGGCATCATCAGATCGAGCAGGATCAGGCACGGCTGGTCGGAGGCGGCGCGCAGTGCGATCAGCGCCTCGCTGCCGTTCGCGGCGCCCGTCGCGGCGTGACCGTGTTCCTGGAGAACCTCGATCATGGCTTCCCGGATATCGGCATCGTCATCGACGACCAGGACGCGGTGGGACACGGGGTTTCCTATGATACCCCTTCGGAGAAGGAGGACAACTTTCGCGAGCAGCTACCCGGCCTTGAAGGTCGTGGCATCGAGTCCGTGACGCTGCAGAAGGCGGCGAAAGTTGGTGCGATCGAGGCCCGCGAGGCGCGCCGCTTCGGAGACCGAGCCCTTCGCGCGCTCCATCGCAGCGACGAGGTAGCGCTTCTCGAACGCGGCGCTCGCCTTGCGCTTCGCCTCCGTCAGCGGCTGGAGCTCGCCGGTCTCCGAGATCGCAGCCTCCTGCGCGGCGGTTGCGGTCGAGCTCGTCCGACGCGAGACCGTTGCCGGCAGCGACTCGGGTCCGATCACCTCGCCATGATGGAGCGCGATCGCATGCATGATCGAGTTCTCGAGCTCGCGGACGTTTCCAGGCCACGTGTAGGCCGTCATCGTCTCGAGTGTATCGGGTGACAGTGCCGGCGGCTTGTTACCACCGTGCTTGGCGAGGAAGTGCGCCGCGAGCAGCGGCAGATCGTCGAGCCGCTCGCGAAGCGGTGGCACCTGGATCACCACGACGTTGAGCCGGTAGAAGAGATCCTGCCGGAACTTACCGTGCTCGACGGCGGTGGTGAGGTCGACGTGCGTCGCCGCGATCACGCGCGCATCGACCTTGCGCTCGCTACTGCCACCGACCGGACGAACCTCACCCTCCTGGAGCACGCGCAGGAGACGCGACTGCACGCCGAGTGGCATGTCGCCGATCTCGTCGAGGAACAGCGTGCCACCATCGGCCTCGACGAACACGCCTGGCCGATCGCCGGTCGCGCCGGTGAACGAGCCCTTGATGTGACCGAACAGCTCGCTGTCGATGAGCGAGTCGGGAATCGCGCCGCAGTTGAGCGCGACAAAGCGCTTGGCGCGCCGAGCGCCGTGCTCGTGGAGTGCGCGAGCGACCAGCTCCTTGCCGGTACCGCTCTCCCCCTGGATCAGGACCGAGACGTCCTGGCCCGCGAGGCGATCGAGCGCCGAGCGCATCCGGCGCATCGCGTTCGAGGAACCGACGAGGGTCGAGCCAGAGGTCGAGTCGAGCACCCGCCGCGCACCAGCGAGCTGGCGGCGCATCGTGGTGTAGCGCCCCGCGGACTCGATCATCGCGCTCAATTCGTACGGTCGGAACGGCTTGGTCAGGTAGTAGAACGCGCCGGCGCGCATACAGGTCGTGGCCGTGGCCGCGCTGTTGTCCCCGGTCAGCATGATGATCGAGGCAAGGGAGCCGTGCTCGCGGAACCGGCGGAGAACGTCGATCCCGCTCATCCCGGGGAGGCCAACGTCGAGAAGCACGACGTCCCAGTCGGACTCCCCGCTCTCGAGGCGCTCCAGTACGGGGCGCGGATCGTCGGCCATCTCGAAGTCGTGACCTTCACCGCTCAGCTTGCGCGCGATCGCCTTGCTGACCTCGGGGTCGTCCTCGACGACCATCACCTTCACGCGAGCAGCTTCCTCGCCCATCGGGGGAACCAGGCTCGCATGCGTGGCGGTGGAACGCCAGTCGAACGGGTCAGGCAGCGCGGGTGCGGAGCGCCAGGACCGCTGCCATCAAGCGCTGTCGCAGGTCAGACGGGGTCGTCGGCTTCGCGATCACATCATCGGCGCCGGCGGCGTAGCATCTGGCGCGCGTGCCCGCGTCGTCATCACCGCTGAGCACGACGCAGCAGACTCCGAGGCCGAAGAGAGCCTTGTAGTGCTGGATGACCGCGATGCCTCCGACGGAGGTCATGTTGAGGTCGGCGATCACGATCTCGAACGGGTGGGTCGCGGAGATCTCGATCGCAGGAGCACCATCGTCGACCGTGGTCACTTCGAAGCCAGCGCGAGTGAGCGAGTGCCCCAGCGCGCGACGGATGGACGGGTCGTCGTCCGCGAGGAGTACGCGGACCATCACGCTGCAGCCTTGAACTCCAGCGCGACGCCGAGGTGGCCGCGGAGCCGCTCGACCGCGCGCCAGAGGAGCTGGCACACGCGCGACGGCGTGATGCTGAGGGTCTTGGCGATCTGCTGGTACGTCATGTCCTCGATGTAGTGGAGTCCGAGGATCGTGACGTCGCGCTTCTCGAGCTTGTCGAGCGCGACCTTGACCTGCGCGAGTACCTGGCGGCGCGAGGCCTGCTCGTCGGGCGCCATCGCAGCGTCTGCGGTGAGCGTGCAGGTCTTGTCATCGATCGGATCGACGCCGACGTTGACGAGGTACGCGAGCCCGGTGCGATAGTGCTCGACCGTGACACCGAGCGCACTGGCAACGTTCTCGTCGGTCGCCGTCTTCCCGCGGTTCTCGAGCTCGCGAACCGCAGTCGAGACCTTGCGCGCCTGCTGGCGAACGCGGCGCGGAAGCAGGTCACCGCGGCGAAGCTCGTCCATGACGGCGCCACGGATGCGGAACTCGGCGAACGCGATGAACGGCTCGGCGCGCGTACCGTCGTAGCGATCGGCCGCTTCGATCAGGCCGACCATGCCAGCCGCGACGAGATCCTCACGAACCACGTGGTCGGGACAGCGACGCGCCATCTTCAGCGCGATACGGCGGGCGACATCGGTGTGCTCGAGGATCAGCTGGTTCCGCGTCGAAGGGGTCTGCACGGGGAACACCCGTGCGTCCGTCGCGCCATCCGTTCAGCGGATTTTTCATGAGTAGAACCAGCAGGTTATAACCGTCCTGCCTGGGTCGGTAGCTACTCACCCGGGTCGGAATCTACCCCTGGAAGGTACCCAGGCAGCTCCCTTACTCACCAAGGTCACTTTTTTCACTGCGGCGCGATCACCCAGCGTTCGAGCTGTCGATGATCGATCGCGCCGGCGCGCTGGCGCACCAGCCGCCCGCCTGTGAACACCGCGAAGTTCGGAATGCTCTGGACCTGAAAGCGCTGCGAGAGATCGGGCAGCGCTTCGGTGTCGACCTTGAGCACGAGTGCGCGGCCCGCCAGGTTGTGCGCCGCCTTCTTCACCTCGGGCGCGACCGTCCGACACGGGCCGCACCAGCCGGCCCAGAAGTCGACGACGATCGGGACGCGCGCTGCGGCGACGATCTCGTCGAACTGCGCCTCCGAGGTGACTTCGATCGGTATTCCATGCGGAGGCAGCACCGTGTGGCACTTGCCGCACTTGCCGGTCTCCGCGAGGTGACGAACCGGGATCCGGTTGATGGCCTTGCACTCCGAGCACACGCGCCGCATCCGCTGATGTTACCGTGCCGGCCGTGGCGAAGACCAAGGGTGCGGTGAAGAAGCCGGCGCGCACGACGAATGCGCCAAAGGAGGCAAAGCGTGCGGCGTTGCCCACACGTTCCTCTGCCAGCTCAGCCCCGGCGAAGCTCCCCAAGGTCGCGCTGAAGCCGAAGAAGGCCTCGGCACCGTCGCTGCCGCTGCCGCCACCGCCGCCGCCACCCCCTGCGCAGCGCGACGAGCTGATCGCCGCACGCGACATCGGACGCCTCCTCCGCTACGGCGAGCAGTTCGGACCGCACAAGATCGATGTCCGCATGCTGCCGCTCCAGCTCGGCGTCGCATCGGGTGCGCTCGGCGGATTCGACCCCGGTGCGCCGAAGAGCTTCCGCGCGTTCGATCGTCCGGTCGGCGCGGGTCAGTTCCGCGTGATGCTGAGCGTCGCGCGCAGCGGTGACAAGGAGCGACTCGCCGCGATCGTGAT
>JANOPP010000433.1:0-13266 GCA_031421915.1 Myxococcales bacterium
CCGGATCGCGATGGTCGCGGCGACTGACGTCACGGTCGCGATCTTCGGCGAGAGCGGTACCGGTAAGGAGCTGGTTGCCCGCACGATCCACAACTCGTCCCCGCGTCACGACGCGCCGTTTGTCGTGGTCAACTGCGCGGCGATCCCCGAGGCACTACTCGAGGACGAGCTGTTCGGTCACGTCCGCGGCGCGTTCACCGATGCCTCGCGCGATCGAGAGGGCCTGCTCGCTGCCGCGCACACAGGTACGCTGTTCCTCGACGAGATCGGCGAGCTGCCGCTGTCGCTGCAGGCCAAGTTCCTGCGCGTCCTGCAGAGCCAGGAGTTCCGCCGGATCGGTGACGACACGGATCGCCGCGTCGACGTCCGGATCATCACGGCGACGAACCGCGATCTCGATCAGCTCGTCGCGCGCGGCCTGTTCCGGCAGGACCTGTACTACCGCATCAACGTGTTCCCGATGCACCTGCCCGCACTGCGCGAGCGGCCCGAGGACGTCGCGCTGCTCGTTCATCACTTCATCCAGAAGTTTCGCGGTCGGCTCGGCAAGCCGATCGACGGCATCTCGCCCGCGGCGCTCGCGCGGTTCGCCGCCTATGACTTCCCGGGCAACGTCCGCGAGCTCGAGAACAAGGTGCACCAGGCGATGGTCGTGTCGCCCGGACCGATCATCGAAGCGGGTGACGTGACGCTGCCCGTGGGGCGGACCGCGGCCGTACGCGTCGATGTCGCGCGGCCGTTCCGGGAGGTGAAGCAGGACGTGATCGACGCGTTCGAGCGTAGCTACCTCACCGAGCTGCTCGAAGCGCACCACGGCAACCTCGCGCAAGCGGCGCGCGCGGCCGGGATGGACCGGAAGAACCTGTGGGCGCTGGTCGAGCGGCACGGTCTCGACCGTGAAGCGTTCAAGAAGCCGTGACCGCTAGCGGAGCTTGGTCGACAGCGATGCGAGCAGATCGTGGTCCGCCGCGATCTTCTTGACGACGTTGGGCGACACGGTGCCGGAGTCGAGCAGCTTCGCGAGGGAGCGCTCGAGCGGGATCATGCCGGCGTCGCGCCCGGTGTTGATCGCCGTTGGCAGGGTGTGAAGGTCGCCCTTGCGCATGATGTTCTGGACCGCGTTGGTCACGGGCACGAGCTCCACGGCGACAGCGCGGCCACCGTCGCGGCGCGGCAAGAGGTACTGCGTGATCACCGTGCGCAATACACCTGCAAGCTGCCACCGAGCCTGACGCTGCTGCCCGTCCGGGAACGCGTCGATGATGCGATCGATCGCGCCGGCGGCGTTCGGTGCGTGGAGCGTGCCGAGCACGAGGTGGCCGGTCTCGGCGGCGGTCAGCGCCGCGGCGATGGTCTCCCGGTCGCGAAGCTCGCCGACGACGATCACGTCGGGGGCTTCGCGGAGTGCGGCCTTGAGCCCGACGGCGAACGTCGGGATGTGCGTCCCGATCTCGCGCTGATGGATCAGGCACCGTTGCGGCGCAAACCGGTACTCGATCGGATCCTCGAGTGTGATCACGTGCGCGGGACGCTTCTGATCGAGCAGCGCGATCAGCGATGCGAGCGTCGTCGACTTGCCAGAGCCTGTCGTGCCGCAGACGAGGACAAGTCCGTCGCGGTGATCGATCACGTGTCCGAGCTCCGGCGGCAGCGCGAGCTCGGCGAGTGACGGCACGCGATCTCGGATCAACCGCACCGCGACGCCCGCGCCGTTGAGGTGATCGAAGACGTTGAGGCGGACACGCGTGCCCTGCAGGTCCAGGCTGTGATCGGTATTCGAACCTAGTGCGTGGACGCACCCGGCGAGCTCGTTGTCGTCGAGCGTGAGGTCGAGCAGCTCGAACTGTCCGTCGACGCGGACGCGGACGTTCTGGCCCGTCGACGCGATCACGTCGGAGGCCCCGCGATCGCGCGCGACGGCGACGGCCGGTCCGAGGAGGTGTGCGAGACGCGCCAGCCCCGCTCCACGCGCATGGGCGGCGTCCTCCGTGAACGTCGGCATGGCCGGTGTCGGTGCGGCGGGGCCCGGCGACGTCGCCGGTGGTGCGGGTGCGGCACCACGCGCGGGCGAGGCCCACCACGCACGCGACGTCGCATCAGGAGCTGCGGCGGGAGCGGGCTTGGCTGCGGCGGCGATCGGCTTTCCCTTGCGCACGACGATCCGCAATCCTGCCGGGACCTTCTCGATCGTCACCTGGTAGCTCGTGTCGTCGACCGTGACCGGAACGATCGCCGGCCAGTCGTCGACGGTGCGGCCCTCGACCAGCGGCGCCGCGAAGTCGGAGAGCAGCTGCGCCTCGAGGGGAGGCATCGCGAGGGCCTCGACCTGGCCGCGGCGGCGCAGGCTCGGGATCTTGCCCGCCTCGAGCACGATCGCCTCGGCGTCGCGCAGCGTCATCACCCGGAACAGGGACTGGATGGCGGACATGGCGCGAGGATGGAGCAACCCGCGCGCCACCGGCAACCACCGAGAACCACGGACGCCCTCCCGCGGGGGCCGCCAGAATGGCATCGGGTGCTGTCGCCTCGTCGACGGCGCTGGACACTCTGGCGCAACGCTCGACACCACGCCGCGCGCCTCTCAGGCCGACGCGTGCGCGTCGGCGCGGACCACGACATCACCGTGGGTGATCGCGCCGTGCGTGTACGTCGGCGACAGCCCGGGCGCGAGCGCATGGGTCACGAGCTCGGAGGAGGGAAAGTGTTGTGGCAGCTCCGGGCGATCGGCGACCGAGTCGGCGAGGGTCTTCTCGAGCACCATCGAGGTGTACTGATCGAGCGAGGCTTCGCGCGTGTTCGCGTTGAGGATCACCTCGACGCCGGCATCGCGCGCGTGGCGAGCGATGCCGCGGATCCGGCTGATCCCCGGCGCGTACGCGTCGATGCAGATACCGTTCTCGCTGATCGTCCACAGGCCGCGGTCGGTGACGACGGCGAGCGTGTGATTGCCGGCGGTGTGACCCGGTGTGCGGATCAGCGCGAACCCGCCGCCGATCCCGTAGTCGCCATCGAGCGCGACGATCCGATCCGTCGGGATGCCCGCGAGAGCGTCGCGGATGTACCAGGGCGCCTGCAGCGGATGCACGTTCGCCAGCGTGGCGAGCTCGCCGAGCTGTACGAGGAGCCTGGCGTTCGGCAGGTAGACGGCGCCATTGGTGCCAGGCGCGAGCAGGCCACGGACGTCCTGGACGTGGAGATGATCGAACGTGATGTAGTCGATCGCGGCGGGCGCGACTCCCCACGATGCGAGCGCGGCCGGGATCGACGTGTGGACCTTCGCGATCAGCCTGGTCGCGAACGTGCCGTACTTCTCCTCCATCGACGCGAAGAACGGCGCGGCCCGCGAGCGCTCGGCGTCGGTCGGGTTGACGAGGATCGACACCGTGCGGCCACGGACCGCGACCTGGACGAGGTGCATGCGGTTCCTCAGGAACACGAACGGTGCGGGGGACGATGCGACGCCCTGGAGCCCGAACACGGTCGGGTAGGGGAACGTCGCGACGTCAGACGTCCGGACGCAGCGGGCGGCACCGGCCGCGAGGATCGTCTCCCGCGCACGCCGACCAGCGCGGCGCACGGCCTCGAGACGCGCGCCCGCTCCCTGCACGGCCCACGCAGCATCGAGGTCGGTGAGCCGGACGAGATCCGACGGTGGCGATCCGTGGTTCGCGCTCATTCTTCGACGGTAGCATTGGGGGCTAGCAAATCCGGAGCCTGTGGTAACGTGCGCGCCTTATGCCGGTCGACGACCTGCGCTCGGGCACATGGGTCACGTACATCGGGGGTCGCGCGACCTCCGCGCGCCTTCGCCGTTGCCGCGTCGAGGTGATGAGCGGTGCCGATGCCGGCCTCGTTCGCGACATCGAGGCATCGGTGATCCGGATCGGAGCGCGCCGCGGCAATGACGTCCAGCTCAGCGACTCCAAGGTCTCCGGCCTGCACTGCGAGATCCGGCTCGACGACCGCGGCTATCGCCTCCGCGACCTCGACTCGACGAACGGTACCTATGTCTCTGGCCTGCGTATCAACGATGTCTACGTGCAGCCCGGCGCGCAGATCGCGCTCGGCGGCACTCGACTGAAGTTCGATCCGCTCGGCGACTCGATCGAGATCGAGCTCTCGGACACCGATCGCTTCGGCTCGATGATCGGGCGCTCGGTCAAGATGCGCGAGCTGTTCGCGCGCCTCGAGAAGCTCGCCAAGAGCGACACGACCGTGCTCGTCACCGGCGAGACCGGTGCGGGCAAGGAGCTGGTCGCCGAAGCACTGCACGACTACTCCCCGCGCGAGAAGGGCTCGTTCGTCGTCCTCGACTGCGGCTCGATCCCGCCCAACCTGATCGAGAGCGAGCTGTTCGGTCACGAGCGTGGTGCGTTCACGGGTGCGACCAACTCGTACGCCGGTGCCTTCGAGCGCGCACACGGCGGGACCGTGTTCCTGGACGAGATCGGTGAGCTCCCGCTCGCCATGCAGCCGAAGCTGCTCCGCGTCCTCGAGCGCAAGGAGGTTCGCCGGGTCGGCGGCTCCAAGACGATCGAGGTCGATCTTCGCGTCGTCGCCGCCACGAACCGCGACCTCGGCGTCGAGGTCAACCGCGGTCGGTTCCGCGAGGATCTCTACTACCGGCTCGCGGTCGCTCGGGTCCACGTTCCGCCGCTGCGCGAGCGCAAGGACGATCTCCCGCTCCTGATCGAGCACATCCTGGCGACGACGCCTGGTGGCGAGACGGCATCGATCGCCCAGGAGACGATCGACCTGATGATGAAGCACGACTGGCCGGGCAACGTGCGCGAGCTTCGCAACGTGATCGAGCGCGCCGTGCTCCTCGCCGAGACACCCGACAGCGAAGACTCGCTGCGGCGTGCTCCCCAGGCCGCGTCGAAGGCAGAACCTTCGATCACGGTGACGCCGTCTCAGACCGCGACTTCTACCGATGCGTCGATGACCGTGCCCGTGGACGTCACCGTCCCGTTCAAGCACGCCAAGCAGAACGTGATCAGCGAGTTCGAGAAGCGCTACATCTCGCGGCTGCTCGCGCAGCACGACGGGAACATCTCTGCCGCGGCCCGTGCCGCGGGGATCGATCGGATGTCGATTCACAAGATGCTGCATCGGCTCGGTCTCGCGAATCCCGGCCGCGACTAGGACCGCTGACGGTCTCCATGAATCGCGCACGCGCGCCCACGCTCGGGTGCGCATGGGCGCACGCTCCCGCCGATCTCCGTCGATCCGCGTAGGACCCAACCCCGCGAGAGAATGGATGATGGCGCGTGACGTGAGTCGCACACCCGGGCACACGGCTGGCATCGACTCGCTGTCCATGATCGGCTACGACTCCCGTACCCTCCGGACGTCCGCCTCCCAGCCGGTCGAGGACGACTCGGCCCACATCGACTGGACGCTGGCACTCGCGGGCGGAGAGGGGATGCGGCTCTCCGAGTACGTCGAACGACGCTTCGGGAGACGGATCCCCAAGCAGTACTGCTGCCTGCTCGGCAACCGATCGATGATCGAGCACACGCTCGAGCGCCTGAACAAGCTGACGCCGCCGTCGCGAACGATGACCGTGATCGGCACCAACCACGGCGACTACGCGTACGCGCAGCTCACGGGCAAGTCGGACCACGTCCTGCGCCAGCCGTCCGCGCGCGACACCGGCCTCGCGCTGATGGTCGCGCTCGCGTACATCCGACGGTGGACGCCGAACGCGTTGGTCACGATCACGCCGACGGACCACTACGTGGCGCCGTCGGCGAAGTACATCGACCAGGTACGGATGGCGCGCGGTGTCGCCGCCCAGATCCGCGACACGGTCATCGTCCTCGGTGTGAAGCCGACCGAGCCCGACCCCGAGCTCGGCTACCTCTCGCTCGGTGCCCAGCTCACCGAGGTCCCGCAGGTCCGTCGCCTCGTCGGGTTTGTCGAGAAGCCGAGCGTGCATGTCGCCACCGAGCTCACCGCGCGAGGCGCGCTGTGGAACACGATGGTCACCTGCGCCACGGTCGACGCGCTGTGGGAGCTCGGTCGCGCGACCGAGCCGCAGATGATGGACATCCTCGACTCGCTCGTGCCGCTGATCGGCACCAAGGACGAGGACGACGCGCTCGAGTACATCTACCGCGCGTTCCTGCCGGTCAGCTTCTCGCGCGACATGCTCGAGCGGGCCCCCGAGCGGCTCGCCGCGATGGAGCTCGAAGGCGTCGAGTGGAGCGACTGGGGGCGACCCGAGCGGATCGAGACCGTGCTCGCACTTCGCCGCTCGCGCGCGCTCGTTCCCGGCCGCGCGTACGCGCCGTGATGCGAGCACCGCCTCCGTAGCGGAACTGTGGCGCGAGTTGCTCATCGCCCTCCTTGTCCGAGCGTGAGCGCCACGGTCGGCAGGGCGGGGTCGCCCACGAGCGAGCGCGCTCGCTGCCGGTGCCCGCAAGTCGCAGAAACCTCGTCGGAACACGGCGTGCCGGGGCCTTGGCATCGTCCGTGAAGCAGATGAGGTCATGCTGACCAACATCGACACCAACAACGACTCGTCGGGCACGGAGCAGGACCTCCGCCCCCGTGCCCGCACGCTGTCCATGATGGCGTCCTTGTCAGTTGCCGCCGGAGAGATCCGCGCGGCCGAGGGGTACCTCCTCGAGCTCCTCGCCTGGTGCGCGTTCGCTGACCGCGACGTGGTCAGCGAGGCCGCGGACGTCGACGACCTGTAGAGTAAGAAGCTGAACGTTCGACTTTTAGACTAGAACTATATCCGTTATCGGCTGCACAAACTGAACCCCGCTCTAGTTCGGGCTTGACCGCCCTCCTCGTCGGCGCGACGTTCTCGCACGATGAGGGCAGTCACCACGGCGTGCGTTGCGTATGCGTTGCTTGTAGCCGCCGCGTGCGGTCCCGGGCCTCGCGATAACAATCCGAACTGCACGAGCCTGTGCACCGCGCTGGGCTTCCAGCAGTGCAACGAGGACGGCAGCTTCGATCCACCGATGCTGTGCAGCCCCGACCAGACGTGCGACGCGACGTACGGCTGCGTCGTCTGCGTTCCGGACGAGCTGTACTGCGCGGGCCCGACCAGCAACGACGTCCATCGCTGCAATGGCGCCGGCACCGACGGCACGTACGTCGAGTCCTGTCCCATGGACAACGTGTGCTCCGGCGGGCAGTGCAAAACGCCGTGCGAAGCTGCCGAGGACAACCCGTCCAACCTCGGCTGTGACTTCTGGGCCGTGGATCTCGACAATGAATCGTCAAACACGTTCGGCCTCAGCAATGACGCCGCTGCTCAGCAGTACTCGCTCGTCGTCGCGAACAACAACGACTTCGCGGTCGCGGTCACCGTCAAGAAGAACGCGTCCAACATCGGTCAGCCGCTCAACGAGCAGACCGTGCTCCAGGTGACCGTCCCGCCGCGCGCGGCCCAGCGCCTCGATCTCCCGCAGCGCGAAGTCGACGGCACGATGCAGCAGAATGGGACCTATATGCGCGCGACCGGCTCGGGCACGTTCGTGTCGCCGCACGCCTATCACGTGACGACCACGGGCCCGGTCGTTACCTATCAGTTCAATCCGATCGTCCAGCAGTTCTCCAATGACGCCTCGACGCTGATCCCGCGCCAAGCGCTCGGCAACGACTACATCGTCGTCGGCTACGAGACGGCGAACCCGTGTGCGATCGCCGGCCTCCCGGGCGGTCTGGATTCGGTACCCGACCATGGCGCGGTCACGATCATCCCGATCGAGGACGACACCCAGGTGACGGTCACGACGTCGCACGCGATCAAGGCCTCGGCCGGTCCCTCCGGGCTCGCGATCGCGTCGACGCCCAAGGGCGGCACGCTGCAGATGACGCTGTCTCGCTACATGGTCGCGAACCTCGAGTCCGAGATGACGACGGGCTCGATCGGCGAGTGCACGACCAACGTCAACGGTGGCAAGGATGGCGACTTCACCGGCACCTACGTGAAGTCGAACAAGCCAGTGCTGGTGTTCACGTCGCACGAGCGCGGCGCTGGCTTCGGTGGCGCACAGAACATCGTGTACCCGCCGGACTGGGACACGCAGACCGACGACACGTGCTGCACCGAGCATCTCGAGGAGCAGCTGTTCCCGGTCACCGCACTCGGCAAGGAGTTTGCCGTCGCCCGTAGTCCGCTGCGCTCGACGCATCCGACGTGGAAGGAGCCGGACATCATCCGCGTGGTCGGCACCGCGGATGGCACGGTCGTCACCACGAACCTGCCCGCACCGTGGAACTCGTTCACGCTGAACGCGCGCCAGGACAAGACGTTTGGCGCGACACAGGGGTTCGCGCTGTCGGCCTCGGCCCCCGTGCAGATCGCGTCGTACCTCGTGTCGCAGCACTTCGTGAAGGACGGCTACATCGGCGATCCGAGTCAGCTGATGATCCCGGCCGCCGAGCAGCACCGCAAGGAGTACGTGTTCCTCGTCCCCAACACGTTCCAGAGCGACTTCGGCGTGTTCGCCAAGCCGATCGACGCGAACATCGTCCTCGACGGGATGGACCTCGACGGCGTCGAGTTCTCGAACTGCGTCCGCCTGCCGATCGGCGTGGTCGCCGGAACGATGTACGAGCAGGTCACGTGCCCGCTCGCCGACGGTCGCCACTTCGTGACGTCTGACAAGCCGTTCGGTCTCTCCGTCTACGGCTATCACAGCGTCGGCGCGTACTCGTTCGTTGGCGGCAGCGACGTCAAGATCATCAACCCGATCCTGTAGTCTTGGCGGGTGCCCGAGGTACCGAGCTCGATCCGCGACGCCTATGATCCCGAGCGGTTTCGCGCCGACGGCCACAGGCTGATCGATGCACTCGCCGACCAGCTCGGACGCTGGCAAGCGCGCGACGGCGTGGTCGTCCCCTGGCGGGCGCCGGCAGAGGCCCGCGCCGCGTGGGGAGCGGAGCCGCTTCACGGCGGCGATCTCGTCGACGATCTCATGAGGATCGCGCGCGGCTCGACCGCGCTGGTGCATCCGCACTGCATGGCGCATCAGGTCCCGCCGCCGCTGCCCGGTGCCGCGCTCGCCGAGCTCGCCGGCGCACTGCTCAACAACGGCATGGCCGTCGCCGAGATGGGCCCGGCTGCCGTGCCGATCGAGCTCGCGGTGCTCGACTGGATGATCGCCAAGCTGGGACTCCCCGCGGGCGCGAGCGGCGTGATGACCTCGGGCGGTTCGCTCGGCAACCTGACCGCGCTGCTCGCGATGCGTCAGGCGCACGCCGGCTTCGACGTGTGGAAGCACGGCGCGCACGCCGGCCCACCGCTCGCCGTGATCGTGTCGTCGGACGCTCACTACTCGGTCGCACGCACGCTGCGCGTGATGGGGTGGGGCGATGCCGGCGCGATCGGGGCACCGGTCGACGCGAAGCACCGGCTCACCGCCGCCGCGGTCGAGCACGCGCTCGGTCAGGCGCAGGGCCGCCGCGTGATCGGGATCATCGCCGCCGCCGGCTCGACCGCCACCGGCGCCTTCGACCCACTCGACGAGCTCGCCGACGTCGCAGAGAAGCACGGTCTGTGGCTCCACGTCGACGCCGCGCACGGCGGTGCCGTCGCGCTGTCACCGAGCAAGCAGCACCTCCTCCGCGGCATCGACCGCGCCGACTCGATCGTCTGGGACGCGCACAAGCTCCTGATGATGCCGGCGCTCGTGACGGCGGTGCTGTTCAAGCGCGGAGGCCACGTCTACGAAGCGTTCGCGCAGCAGGCCTCGTACCTGTTCGCGGGCACGCGCCCCGACGAGACGTGGTGGGATCTCGGGACGCGCACGCTCGAGTGTACGAAGCGGATGATGGCGATCGAGCTGTGGTGCGCGCTGCGCGTCCACGGCGAGGCGTGGTTCGGTGAGGTGGTCGATCGCCAGGCCGCGCTCGCCACCGCCCTCGCCGAGAAGGTTACGTCCGCGCCGGACTTCGAGCTCGGTATCGAGCCAGAGCTCAACATCGTCTGCTATCGCCATCGCCCGGCCGGCCTCGCGGCCGACGCGCTCGACGCCCACAATCGCGCGCTGCGTACCAAGGTGCTCGAGGATGGCCGGTTCTATGTCGTGGGCACCCAGCTCCCCGCGGGCTACTTTCTACGCTCGACGATCATGAATCCGCTGATCGAAACGCGCGACCTCGACGCCTTGCTCGCCCACCTGCGCGGCCTATGTTCCGTGTGACGATCCTGCGCGACGCGGATCCTCTCGTCGTCGACTGCCGCGAGGGCGATTCGCTGTTCGACGCGGGTGCGAAGGTCACGGCCGGCATCGACACCGCGTGCGTCGGCAAGGGCACGTGTGGACTGTGTCGCGTCAAGATCGTCGCCGGCGCCGAGCACCTCAACGCGTTCACCGACGAGGAGCGCAAGCACCTCGGTAACGTCTATCACCTCACGAAGGTCCGGCTCGCGTGCCGCAGCAAGCCGACCGGTGACGTCACGATCCAGGTCGTCCGCAAGAAGAAGTAGCGATCGTCGCCGAGGTCTAGGGTTGAGTAAGAGTACAGACGTTCGGACCCGCCTCGGTCACCACGCACGTCGCATCCCACTCGACCTTCGCGACGGTGTTGACGAGGTGGAGCTTCACGATCCCGACCGGTAGCTTGATCTTCGGCGTCGGCGCGCGGCCGATCTTCTTGCCCGCGAGGAACACGTCGCCAAAGCCGTTCGACACGAGCAACTTCACCTCGGCGAACTTCTGCGCTTCCTTCAGCGTCTTCTCGATCTTCAGCGTCTCGCCGCGCTCGAGCTCGACCTTGAACGACAGCGACTCGAAGCCGGGCTTCGTCAGCGACAGCGTCACGCCTTTCTCGGCGGTGAGGTCGTCTTTCGTGAGCGGGGTGGAGCCGAGGCTGCGCCCACCGAGCGTGACCTGCACGCCGACCGGCTCCGTCGTGACCACGAGCGTCGCCGGCGCCGGCGTGAACCGCTGGCGATCGACCACGGTCTCGCCCGCCGCGAGCTTGATGTCGTAGTCGATCGGCAGGTATCCCTCGAGCTCGAGGTGGATCTTCCACGTACCTGCCGGGACATTGCTCGCCCGGTGGGGCGTCGGTCCGAACTTCGCCCCGTTGATCGTGCCGCTCGCACCCTCGGGGAACGTCACGAAGTCGATCGTTCCATTCTCGTTCGGCGTCACTGGTGCCGCGTCGATCGCGATCGGTGGATTGACCACCGGATCCTCGGTGCCGCTCGGCCCGCGCGACTGCAGCCAGATCCCGATGCCCGTGCCCGTCGCGGCCACGAGCCCGAGCACGAGGAGGTTGCGCGCCTTGTTGCTGGGCGTCTTCGCGCCCGTGCCCGTGACCGACTTCTCGTTCGCCAGCTCCGGCGAATCGGGCGGGATGTAGTCCTTCGGCACCTGGCCGGTCGGAGGTCCGCCGACCTCCGTGAAGCGGTCCTTGTCGATCGGGAGGCCGGCCTCGTAGCGCTTGTGCATGTCGGTGTCACCCGGCATGGCCTGCACTTGCTCGGAGTTCCGGCGCGCGCGCGGCGCGGCGACGCTCGTGTTGACGTCGACCTCCTCGAGCTGCGACAGCCCGTCCGCACCCAGCTTGCGGAACAGGCCGGTCGAGTGCTCGCTCTTCTCCGACGTCTGCGTCGGCGCCGGCTTGCCGTCCGTGATCGCGGTGCGCCGCGCGGCGGTCGGGTTGTCGTTGAGCTGCTTTCGGATCACGTCGTCGAGGGCGCCGCGCCCCGACTGCCGCTTTGCCGGGATCACCGTCGCCAGCGCCTCCGCCACATCGAGCGCGGTCGCCATGATCGAGGACTCGTACGACAGCTCGATCAGCGAGCGCAGCACCGTCGCCGGGCGGCTCGGCCGATCGATCGGCTTTCTCGCGAGCGCGCCACCGAGCACGTCATCGAGCCGCGACGGCAACCCCGCGCGCAGCGAGGTCATCTTCGGGATCGGCATCAGCTCGATGTTCTTCGCGATGTCCTCGGCCTCCTCGCCGGGGAACAGCTTCTGTCCCGTGAACAGCTCGAAGATCACGCTCGCCGCGCTGAACAGGTCACTCCGCGTATCCAGCGTGTCGCCGCGCGCCTGCTCGGGCGACAGGTAGCGCCACTTGCCCATCACCTTGCGCGGGCCCGGTCCACCACCGCGGTGAGGCTGCGCCGCGACCGCGATCCCGAAGTCGGCGATCTTCACCTCGCCCGCGCGCGAGATCAGGATGTTCGACGGCGAGACATCGCGGTGCACGACGTTGTGCCCGTGCGCGAAGTCGAGCGCGCGGATGATCTCGATCGCGATGTGGAACGCCGCCGGCAGCGGCACGGCCCGCCCCTCGTCCTTGAACTTGCGGAGCATCGCCGCGAGGTCGAGGCCGTCGACGTACTCCATCGCGATGAACAGCGACTCGCCGATGCGACCGAAGTCGAAGACCTGGACGATGTTCGCGTGGGACAACCGCACGGCCACCTTGGCCTCGGCGATGAACCGGGCCGCGAACTCGGGATCGCTGGCCAGCTCGGGCAAGATCCGCTTGATCGCCAGCGTCTTCTCGAAGCCATGGGCTCCGTACGCCTTCGCGAGAAACACCTCCGCCATGCCGCCGACCGCGATGCGGTCCAGCACGTCGTAGCGTTCGAGGGATTTCTGGAGCGGCTCTTCCATTTACGTGGCCCGGGCCACAGTGATGGGCCACGCCCGCAAGGTGGGCGTATAGTAAGGGAATGTGGCCCGGCGTGGCGGCCTTGAGGACGATCGTCTGCGTGCTCCTGTTCTGGGGCTCGTATGCGCATGCCGATCGCCGTCCGGTCGCCGTCGTGGACCTCGCCAACGAGCCCGCGACCCGGGACCTGGGCGCCCAGCTCAAGGCGACGCTCGAGGTCCACACCACCCTCCGGGCACTCCCGAGCTCGACCGACGATGCCGCCCTCGTCGACAAGCTCGACGACCCCGACGTCGACCGGATCAGCCGTGCGCTCGACGCCAAGGCCAAGGCCGAGGCCCAGATCTTCGCCCTCGACTACCCCGCCGCGATCACCACCGCCCGCGACGGCCAGAACGAGCTTTTGTTCGTCACCCCCTCGCGCGCCCTCAAGCCGTACGCCGATCTCGCCTACGTCCTCGGCGAGGCCCTCTACAACGCGGGCCGGGTGCCCGAGGCAAAGATCGCGTTCGCCCACAGCTACCACCTGGATCCCAGCCGCGTGCTCGACCCGACCCGCGTCCTTCCCGAGATCGTCCAGGCGTTCGCCGATGCCCGTGCCGTCACGCCCCTGCAGGGCTCCATCGAGGTCCCTGGCACCGGCTCGGTCTGGATCGATGGCAC
>JANOPP010000434.1:0-1968 GCA_031421915.1 Myxococcales bacterium
CGACTTCGCCGATCAGCAGGTCCATGCCCTCGGCGGCCGCGCGGATGCGGCCCTTGATCTCATCGGTGATGTGCGGGATCACCTGCACGGTGGCGCCGAGGTAGTCGCCGCGGCGCTCCTTGGTAATCACTTCGAAGTAGACCGCGCCGGTGGTGATGTTGTTGCGCCGGCTCATCGGCGTTGAGATGAAGCGCTCGTAGTGGCCGAGATCGAGGTCCGCCTCGTAGCCGTCGTCGGTCACGTAGACCTCGCCGTGCTGGAAGGGGCTCATCGTTCCGGGATCGACGTTGATGTAGGGGTCCATCTTGAGCATCGAGACTTTCAGTCCCGAGCTCTCCAGCAGTGCGCCCATCGACGCCGACGCCAGTCCCTTGCCGAGGGCGGACACGACGCCGCCGGTCACGAAAATGTACTTGGTAGGCCTGCCTTCGCTCATGAGGTTGGCACCTCCTCGGCGGCGCTTGCCGCCCGGGCGGTCTGGGGCCTCGTGGCCGATGCTTGCGCGGTCGCTGCTTGCGCGGTCGATGCTTGAACAGCCGCTGCCAGCGTCTTTCGCACGGCAGCGAGGTCTTCCGGGGTGTCTACCTCGATCGGCACGCCGTGGGCGCGCCGCACGACGCCGATCACAATCCCATTCTCCAGTGCACGCAACTGCTCCAGGCATTCGGTGCGTTCCAGAGGAGTGGGCGGCATGGCGGCGAAGCGAAGCAGGGTCTCGCGACGGTACGCGTAGATGCCTACGTGGCGCATCGCGCCGGACGGAGAAGCCGGGTTGGCGCGGTCGTGGGGAATGGGCGACCTCGAGAAGTACAGGGCGCGGCCCTTCGCGTCGCAGACGACCTTGACGACAGACGGATTGGCGAACTCTTCGTCGGTTTCGATCGGAACGGCCACGGTGGCCAGCCCGAGGGCAGGATCGCGGCGCAGCATCTCGATGAGTTCGTCGACCAGCGTGGGGTCGAGCAGGGGAAGGTCGCCCTGGACATTGACGATGATGCCGCAGTCGAGGCCCGCGGCCACTTCGGCGATGCGGTCGCTCCCGCTCGGATGGTCGGCGCGGGTCATTACGACTTCGGTCTCGGGAGGCAGGGCGCATCGGATGCGCTCGTCGTCGGTGGCGACCACGACCCTTGAGGGCAGAGCGGCCATCAGGGCCCGCCTCCAGACGTGCTCGATGAGGGGTCGTCCGCCCAGATCAGCCAAAGGCTTTCCAGGCAGTCGCGTCGACCCGTACCTGGCGGGGATGACGACGACCGCAACGTCGTTCAGGGATGCCTGCATCAGGAATTCGCGGCCCGTGCCGCGCGATGTCGGGTATATCGACCCCTGCGGCCGGAAGTCAAAGTGACCGTCTCGCGCATTTGCGCGGTGTGCACGCGTGGGCCACGGCGACGATGGAAAGGCCAACGCCGACAAAGGCTTGGCAGGACTCAAGCGGTGCGGGAGGCTACCGCTGTGATGCCGCGGCTCGGCGGCAGACACCGTCGCCCGAAGCGGTGCCACGCGACGAAAGGCTTGCGTTCGGCAGAGGGGTCGAATCTATCCGATTGCACTACTCGCCACGAGATCACCTCGCACGGCGAACCCAGCTCACGCGGTACCGATCGCGTGGATCGGAGGAATCCAATGGCTCTGAATCACGCAGCGCTGTCCCTCGCCGTGTTGTCCCTTTCCCTGGCTGCAACGGCCGATGCCGGTTTCGTCCAGTATTACGGCCCCATCCCCTACACGAGCGCCGCCGACAGCCCCTTCGACACGAACGATTTCGGCTTTTGCATCGAGGATTTCGAGAACCTCGTTCAGGACGTTCCGGGTGCAACGGGCAACGGCTCACCAATCGGCGCCGGCGGCCTCACCGATTCGGTCGATGGCGACGACGGCACAATCGACGGCTCTGGGACCAACGGCCATTCGTACTTCGGCAACGGTGCCACTGGCATCATCGTCACCTTCGATCCACCTTGAAGG
>JANOPP010000435.1:0-9707 GCA_031421915.1 Myxococcales bacterium
GGCATGCTGCTCGCCACCTGGACGAGCAACATGCCTGCCGAGCACCGCGCGGAGATCGAGGCGGCGCTCGGGGGGCGTGTACCTGAGGCAGAGGGAGCGCGCATCGCGACGCTCCTGCAGCCCGTGGATCTCACCGTCGCCGACACGCGCGACGCAGCAAAGACCAAGCGCCTGCTGAACCGGAAGGAAGCGCAGGAACCCGAGCGCATGATCGAGGAGCTCGGCAAGATGTCTGCGGCTGACCTCGAGGCGGCACGCGATGCCTGGGACAAGGGGAATCCCGGCAAGAGCTGGGACGCTCTGATCGGCGAGCGCTACAAGGACGCGGATTCGACGGTGCGGCTGCGGATCGAGGCCGCGGCGCGTGGCGACAAGATCGGTGAGCGCGCACTGCGACTACGCCAGGGCATGCGCACGTTCGATCAGCGGCTGATCGATGGCGCGCTCTACAACCCAGATCTGAAGAGTGAGGATCCGAAGAAGCGGAGCACGGCGGAGGCCGAGCGGCGCCAGCTGGAAGCGCGCATGGAGCAGTACGACGCCGGCGATCAGCGGACGAAGGCGATGCTCGAAGGTACGCCCACGCCCGACGCCGTCGTCGGGCGCAGCACGGACGAGCAGCTCGACGCACACTACAAGAAGGCCGAGCTCCACGACTCCGAGGCGTCGGGTGACTTCATGGATCGGGCCACGCACGTCGCCACCAAGGACGAGCGGATGGCCAAGGTTCGCGAGAAGGCGAACGCCGACAGGTACGCCGCCAAGGAGATGTCGAGGGAGGGCGAGGCCCACGCGTCGACCAAGGTCCGCCGGGCCGAGCTCTCCGGCAACTCGCTCCAGAAGGCCGAGATCCTCGAGAAGCTCGACAGCAAGGACACCAAAGACTCGGCGAACACGCTCGAGGCGCAGAGCGCCGAGTACCGCATGAAGTTCGGTGCCCGCGAGATGCTGGCGAAGCCCGAGCTGTCGAACCTCACCGACGCCGCCGAGGCGGTGGCCATGCTCACCGGCGACGAGCGTGCGCCTGACGTGATCGCCGCAGAGCTCGCGCGCGACGACATGGACGTCGGAGAACTCCGCGTCGAGCACGTGCGCGAGACCGGCGTGCTGGCCGATCGGACGCGTGGACAGCGGCTCGAACAGCAGAAGGAGATCCGCGACCTGACGCATTCCGGCTGGCTCGAGGGCTCGGAGCACATGCGCTTCCTCCGCGGCGGGAACCGCGGCTCCGAAGACCTCCTCGACTCGTCGATCAATCTGATGGAACGCGGCATGGCCGAGGGCGTCGACGATCGCGAGCAATCGCGGCGCGATCGCTCGACGACGCAGGCAGTGGGTCTCCAGCGCGAAGAGAAGCAGCGCGAGGCCGCGAAGGTCACCCAGATCATCTCGATCGCCGCGAAGATCGCGGCGATCGCGACCGCAAACCCGGCGCTGTTCGTCGCAGTCGACGCCGGGTTCGGCCTGCTCCGTGTCGCAGCGAACGAGCTGATCGCGAACGAGGCGAACGACATGACCGCCGACTTCCAGCACCTGGCGGTGGACGTCATCGTCAACATCGCGACGGCGAAGCTCGGCGGTATGGGCAAGGGCGTCGAGGCCGGCACGCAGGCGGCCAAGGGAGTCCAGACGGCGCAACGGATCGGCAACATGGGAGCCGCGGTCGGCGGTGCCGCGGCGCACTCCGCGATTGACGGTGAGGATGGCGGCGGCGCTGTGTTGCGCGCAGCGCTGGGCTCGGTGCTACCTGGCCTTCTCCGCGGAAGGGCCGAGAACGCGATCCAGGGAACCGGCACGGCCGCGAATGTCACGCGTGCGGTCTTCGGCACGGGCGTGGACCTTGGGGCCAATTTGGGCATCTCGGGTCACGTCGACGGTGGAGGAGTCATCGATGCTTTGACCAACACCGTACAAGGTCGTGGGCATGGCAGCGCTCACGGCGCGAAACGGAAGCCAACGACCGGGGACTTCGACGGGCAGGCGCACGACCGCGTGACGCAACGGATGTCCGCGGTCGACGTCCCCGCCCACGAGCGCGTGACGCAGCCCATGCAGGCCCTCGAGCCGCAGGTGCACGAACGCGTGACGCAGCCGATGCAGGCGGTCGAGCCGCCCGCGCACGAGCGCGTGGCGACGCCGATGCAGGCCGTCGAGTCGTTGGGACACGATCTGTCGACTGCGCGCGAGCCCGCGCGCGAGCCTGCATCACTTCAGGAACGGATCGATCAGACCTCCGGAGTCGACAAGGGCCCCGGGCATGAACAGTGGCGACGCGACATGGCAGCGATGTACGCGAATCAGGAACTCGAAGCGCAGAACGTTGTCCATATCGAGAACCAGATCATCGAGCCCAAGACTGATGGGGAGTACTACCAGGCCAATCAGAACTATGACGTCCGTCGTTTCCAGTACGACAACGGCGTCCTCACCAACATCACGATCGACTCGCACATGGCGGCTGGCCCCGGCGTCACCAAGCAGGATCTAGCAGACGCGAAGGCGAGTACGTTCAAAGGTGTCGACTCGATCGTCAACACCAACGAGGAAGGCAAACGTCACACCCTCCCCGACGGAAGCAAGCTCCACGTAGAGCCGGTGTTCCACGACAACGCCGCCAAGGCGAGTCACTTCATCGAGCTCAGGCGGCCGGACATTGATCCTGATACCGGCGTTCCGATCGAAGGCACCTCCAACCAGGCAGAGTGGAGGACCAACGACGTCAAGAATCCGGCGACCGCTGCGCACGAGGGCGTTGGCCACCCGCTCGGCTTCCCCGACACCTATGTCGACCCGATGACCTTTGGTCGAGCCACGCCGACCTCGCCGGGAGTGACGAACAACGGAAGCTTCATGGAGACGATCCGGCCCGAAGATCGCCCGCGGATGACGCAGGCCCATCTCGACCAACTCGGGCGCGATATCGCTCGGGCTGAAGCTGGTGAGCCACAGGGCGAATTCCGATCGGTCCCCAATGCGCCGCCGCTCGGTTTCACGCCGGCGTCACAAGCTGCGCCAGCGGCAGCGCCAAGAACTGCCGACGAGAGGAACGACGTTGCGGCGGCACACCGTGCGGAATCAAAGCCTCATGTTGACGACGATGAGATCGATCTTTTGACCGAAGAACAACTCTCAGACGACAGCGACAGAACCCGAGAGCGTTCGCGCGAGGAGATCGATGCCGAAGACGCCCCGGACATCATCAACCAGGAACGCGATCAGAGGACGACTCCCAGAGAAGCCGAGGATGACACCAACAGCAGGCTGCTCCACGGTCAGGTTCCAGAGGAACAAGTATCGTTCGTGAACGGCGAGCGCGTGCCGTACGGTACCAAGGACAGTGTTCGTCCCGACGGTTGGGTTGTCGGCGCAACCGCCGAAGCCAAGAACTACGGTAACCTCCACACATCCGAGCAGCAGCGACACCTCGTCGCTAACATTTCGAAGCAGGCAAAGCAGCGCGATAGACATCTGCCGCCTGGAACCGACCAGCAAGTCACGGTCGACGTTCGCGGCCAGAACATCTCCGAGGAGATGATGATGCAATTGCGTTTCGACATCTCGGCGGAAACGAAGGGCTCGATCCCACCCGACCACATCACGTTTCTCACCGACGACGGGGATAACACTCTCGAAGCGGTGAATGATCCGATGGATCGGCAAGGTAACTTCCGCGACAGCAACCGAGTTCGCGGTACGGAGAACTAGCAATGTCTTACGACTTCAACGCCTTCTTTCGTCGCGAGAGCTTCCCGACAATCGCGGTGCTTCGTGATCACCTGAAGCAAGCCGGGAACCGTGTTTCGATCGACGACGACATCGACTTCTTATCCGCCGGCGGTTGGGTCGATGTCTGCCTTGACGGTACACCGACTGGCTTCGAGGTGTTCTCGGAGGAAATCGATGACGATTCCCGTGCGCGCTACCGTGCGCGCCTCGAGCGCAACAAGGAGCCGCCGGACCAGTTCCTCCGAATCCTCGAGTCGTGCGACTTCGATCTGAATTTCAATTGCAAGAATGACGAGGCCGAGGTGACTGCTGCACGCTTGGTCATGACGGCAATTGCGACAGCGACGAACGGATGGCTTTCCGATCCGCAGAAGGCCACCACGATCCACTTCGGACATGAGACGACCTGATGCGTGACCCCACTCCCAACTTCCGCGCGCGCTTCAGCTATGGAAATCCCCACGCGCCGTTCGGGATCGGTGCGTACACGGTCACAGTCGGCATCGATGACGTAGTCGAACTAGTCCATGAGCGCGGTGGCAAGCGCCGCCGCTGGACTGCTCGCGCCGAGCCTGCGGTGGCTACAACTCTCGCTGCCGGGCTCGTCAGCGCGAAGTTCCCCGCACCACCGAGCACGCGCGTCGGACGTCCTGGAACCTCCAGCTTCGCGCTTGAGGTCCCGCGCGACGACGGTACGGTCGAGCGTGCGGGCGGATTCCCATCGCCGAACTATCGCGACGTGTCTTTCATGTTCTCGCACATCGTCTCGCAGATGTCTGGAGACGCTGTGCTCGGATTCTCGCTCCCCGTCGAGACGCGCTACGTCTCAGATGCCAAGGAGATGCAGTGACCGTCAACTCAGGTCACGGTGGTCGGTCGCGTCGTCGCTTGCACGCATGACTGTCTCGGCCGAACTGGTCGCGCCACTGCGATCCTCGAACGCTGCAGACGTTTACAGCGCTTTGATCAAGATCGGCAAAGAGGACCATCGCGAGCTCGAAGCGGAGATCGTGCCGTTTCTCGACAGCGACAACGCCGACCTGAGAAGCGCGGCGATCCGCGTGCTGGGCTTCTACTGGAATCTTCCGACGTATCGCGAGCGTGCCGCGGAGATGGTTCGGTCTGAGCGCGACCCTGATGCTCGCAGTGTTGCGATCATGGCGCTGAGCTCGTACTACGCCGGCAGCAAGGACCCCGAGGTGCTCAAGACGCTTTATGCCCTCACCGTCGATACAACTCAGGAGTTTCGGGTTCGTTCGGCCGCGTACTCGGGGATGATGGCAGTCTCGGGAATTCCCGGCATCGAACGCGCGAAGGCGATGCCGCTTGGCTCGATGGACGAAAGCATCAACTGGGAACTGATAGAGCGCATGCTCGCAGGGACCGGCGTCGAGGTCCCAACAATGCAGAGCTCGCCGGTTGCCACGCTCGGCGTTCGCAAATTTGTATATGAGTACGGCAATGAGCATGCGCCTAACTCGTACTTCGGACGTATCGTGCTGACCCTCAATGGTGAGACCGGGCTCGTCGAGCTCGAGCAGATGCAACTCTCAAACCGGCGCGCCTGGCAGGCGTTCCTGCCGGACGAGACGTGGAGAAATTTGCTCACGACACTTCAGCGCTACGAGTTCCCCAAGGCGCCCGTGATCGAGGAGGCGCCGGTACCCGGTTCCCTCGGGAAGACGTTGAGTTGGGAGCGGCACGGCAAGGTCGAGACGCTGTCCTTCAGCGGCGTGACGCCGGACTACAGTGACGTCAACCGCATCGCCTTCAGCATCGTCGCTCAGATGGCCCCAGCGCTCCTGCGTGGAGAGCCGAGTGAGTGGACCTTTCCGAACACCCGGGTCGACCTCTCCGCCGAGGTCAAGGTGGACCACTAGCAGGCGCGTGCAGTCCTGGCCTCGAATCACGAACTCGCGGTGGTACAGGGCAATGCCCTCGTTGCGGACCCCGACGAAGGACATGAGCGACGGTTACTGCGGCCGCTGAGATCCAAGCTCGTTCGCGTCCCAGCGGGCGACGCCACCTCGGTGCCGGCCGCGTCTCGCCACCGGCAGAGCAGACTGTCGAGTTCCGCACGGGTGCTCCGTGAGTCGTCCGCACTACGGCGATCGTACGTCGGAGCCTGGCGTCGCTACTCGTCGTCCTTCCCTGGAGCAGTCAGCCAAAGCATCCGCTCAGCCTCATCGCGTTCCTTCGTCAGCTCGGCCGCGAGCTCGGCCTCGGTAGGGAGGTAGCGCTTGTACGTGGCTGCGAGGATCTGATCGTTGTCCTCGGGCAGTGTGATGCGCACCATCGCGTCGTTCTTCTCGGAGCAGAGGACGATGCCGACGGTCCGCGCCTCGTCCGGCGTTCGTTGCGTTCGGTCGTAGTAGTTCACGTACATCATGATCTGGCCGAGGTCTTGGTGCGTGAGCTTGCCGAGCTTGAGATCGATCAGCACGAAGCAGCGAAGAAGGCGGTTGTAGAAGACCAGGTCGACGTAGAAGTGATCGCCCTCCACGGTCAGTCGGACCTGGCGGCCAACGAAGCTGAAGCCCTTGCCGAGCTCCAAGAGGAATGTCTCGAGCCGGTCGATGATCGCTTGCTCGACGTCGCGCTCGTGAAGGCCCGCGTGCTCGCGCAGTTCGAGGAACTCGAGCACGAACGGGTCCTTGATCACGTCCGATGGCTTCGCGACCTCCTGGCCATCGCGCGCGAGTGAGAGCACCTTGTCGGGCGTTCGGCTATTCGCGAGTCGCTCGTACAAGAGCGCGGCGATCTGGCGCTCGAGTTGCCGTGTGGACCATGCCTGACGCGTGGTCTCGATCTCGTAGAACGCGCGGGCGGCGGGGTTGGTAACCCGAAGGAGGACGAGATAGTGCGTCCAACTGATCGCTGGAGAAAACGACGGCGATTTGAATCTGGCAGGCGCCGCCTGCCGTTTCTCCAATTTTGCAGGCAGTGCCTGCCGAATCTCGGGCAGCGCCGAACCTCCTGGAAACGCGAGATAAAAGGCCCGCATCGAGTGAAGGTTCCGCTGCCCAAACCCATGGCCGAACGATGTGACTAGCCGAGCAGAGAGATGTTTGATGAGTTCGTCGCCGTAGTGGGCTCGCCCCTTGCCACCTTGCTCGACTTCGACGATCTCGCGACCGACCAGCCAGTAGGCGGACACCATCGCGGAGTTGACCGTCCGTGCGACCTGGGCACGCGCCTCTTCGAGGATCTGCGCGACGCGATCGTACAGGCCGTCGTTCGTGCCGGTGCGTGACCGTGCGTCGGTTGACGTCGTGACTTTGCGTCCGGCTTTCGCGGGGACCGGCTTCGCCAGCCGCGTCGTGGTCTTCGGTGTCTTCTTGTTTCTCTTAGTTGCCATCCAGCCCCTCGACAAGAAGCTCCCAACGCAGACCGTTAGGGTTGAAGCCGTACGCGGTGACGCGATAGCTGCCGCCGCCGTGGCGCTGCGTGATCTCGCGGACCGCGCACGGCCCCGAAACATGGAAGCCGCCGAGTTCGTCGAGGAGCGCAAACTCGTGGTCGCCGTGCGGATACCACTCGCGGAAACGCGCAACGCTGATGCGCGTGAGCTGATCGTCCGGCAACTTGGCGAGGCGAGCGGCAAGTACGGCCGGCTTGACGCGGTCGAAGTCACTCGCGCGCGGGAGCGCCGGCTCGCCATCCATTCGGAGCTGACCCTCGGTGAGCCCTAACGACCACTGTTCGAACAGCGCCCGGACGGTCTCGGGCGTGACGCGCAGGCCGACAACGATCTCGGCGAGCGACTGCCGTTGCTCGAGCCGCTCGAATACGAGTCCGGCGATCTCTCCCTGAGATCGTGCAGGCGTCGTTTCGACGCCGGGTGCGCCCTTCGCGCCTCTGCGCTTCGTGTTCGTGGTGTTCGCCATCTCCGCCGCGAGAGCCGCCACCTCCCTCTCTTCGAACCAGCGCACGTCGTCTCCGTCGCTTTTAGGGTGCAGACGCGTTCCTTCGAGTCGGCGAACCGTCGACACGCTGATGCCCAACCGTGTGGCGACCTGTCCTCGCGTCAGCCGAACAGCGTTCGCCGCATTGAGCGACGAAAACATCGACAACGGACGTGATTCCCGCGCCGATGACACGGCATTCGACGACGTAACTGTTGATTCCGATGCGCTAGACAATCCGGTGGGGTAATCGCGCGACATGTAGATGACGGAGTCTACAAGGGCCACCTGACACCGCGATCATGAGGCGATGACAGGGTGCCAGCGACATGCTCGTGACAGGCGGCGTCAGACCGCGGGTTGAGTCTCAATGACAGGAAGTCTGCTGATGCCCGCGTCCAACGAGAACGACATTGCGACCCTCGTCACCGCTGGTCTCGGCGAGCTTCTGGACGAGACGAGCCTGGCGTCGCAGCTGCGCGTTTCACGATCGACACTGCAGAGCTGGCGGTACTCCGGGCGAGGGCCACGCTGGATCAAGCTCGGACGGTTGATCCGCTACCGACTCGCAGACGTTGACGCCTTCTTGGCGGCTAATACCCGTGGGAACGTTGCTTGACGTGATCACGCGCTGAATCGACGCCAACGTTCTCTGAGAGAATGAATCGAGCATGCGCAAGTCCGCGATCCAGTGGCTTGATGACCTCAGAGATCCGGACAAGCGCGTTGCACACCGCGCGACGCTCAAGCTCGGAGGTCTCGGCGCTGCGGACGCGTGGATGGTTCCTCAGCTGGTGGCGGCGATCAGCGAGGGAGATGAGCGCAGGCGGTTCTGGGCGATCACCGGGCTCTGGTGTCTCGCAAGGAAGCGGGCTCTCGGCATCACCGCCGATGACGTCTGCCGGCGGTTGATCGAGGTCGCTCGCACAGATAGCGCGTTCGGGATCCGCCAAGCGGCGCTCATGGTCCTCGCGCGGTGCCCTGCGCAAGCGGAGACCGTCGTGCCCGCGATCGTTGATGTCGTGCGGGCGGATGCGGACACGCTGGTGAGGGAAGAAGGCATCCGGGCGCTCACGACACTTCGACGTGCTGCCGCGTCGGCCGCCGGGTTTCTCGTCTCGGCGCTCAACGATCGCGATGCATCCGTCGCGTGCCACGCCGCGATCGCACTCAAGTTCGTTCCTGTGAAAGAGCCGTCGCTCGTCCGAGCAGTGATCCGCGCGTCGAAGGCGCACCCCGACCCTGCGGTGCGGTCACAGCTAGAGGCCGCCGTCCGTGTGCAGCGACGACGGTGACAGTGCCACGAGTGCGCCAACGTACCAGCGCCCCGGGCATCCTGCGCGACATCAACCTCGGCGCGGGCCGCGGCGGGTCAGCTAATCGATGCTGAGATCGTCGGGGTCCTTGGGACGTCAGACGAGCTGGTGATTGAAGGTCCCGACTACTGATCGACGGTGAAGATCACTGCTCGGCCTGCTTTTGCTGCACGCTGGTACAGGCCAGCGACGTCCCGAAAGTTGTCGACGGTGTACTCGCGATCGTCATCGCCGTAATTGGCAGAGTAGTCGCGAGGCACAAGCTGCTCGTAGCGTCGCCGCATTTCCGCGTCATCTATCGAAGCGAGAGCTCGTGCCACGGCCAACACCTCGTCCTTGGTCACCAAGGCCACGATGTACTCGTCTCCTTTGTGCAAGTGCTTGCCGCCGAGGACTGCGCGATTGAGCGGGGGACGTCCTCCCTCTGGATTCAAAGACCCGTCACTCAGCGCTCGATGCAGGGCGTCCCATGCCTTGTCGGTCTCCGCGGCGAACTGTTCGTCCCAGTCCTCTTCGATCGACTCCACGATCTCTATGAGGTCTTCGTCGGACTTGGCAGCGAGCAGCGCTGCAACCGTGACGTCACTGATCGCGAAGAGCACTCCTCGACATCCCATGCAGACGCGAATCTAGCAGGGCACCGGCCGCGTGTGTCGTCGCCGCCGTGGACGTGGCTGTGGTGCTTGGCGGGAGATCCGCGACGAGGTTGATGTGTTCGCGTCACCGACCTGTCCGAGACTTGTCCGAAGCAGATGTCCAA
>JANOPP010000436.1:0-6873 GCA_031421915.1 Myxococcales bacterium
CCCCGCCGCGACCGCACCCGATCAGCGCGCGCTGATCGAGGAGCTGCGCCGCGATGATCTGTTCGTCGTCGTCCACGACCAGGTGATGACCGACACCGCGGAGCTCGCGGACGTCGTGTTTCCGGCGACGACATTCCTCGAGCATCGCGAGCTGCGCCGCGGCTACGGCGTGATGCGGATGTTCGACAGCCCGCCCGTCGTCGCACCCGTCGGTGAGGCGCGCAGCAACAACCAGTTGTTCGGTGCGCTCCTCGAGCGCCTCGATCTCGTGCGCCCCGGTGACGCGATGACCGAGGACGCGATCGTGGCGCAGGTGTTCGCCGCGGCTCCCGAGGGTGCCGCGCTGAAGAGCCAGCTCGCGGAGTCGACGATCGCCGTGCCCTCGTCGGGCGCGCGCCCGATCCCGTTCGTCGACGTGTTCCCCAGCACGCTCGACAACAAGATCCACTTCGTCCCCGAGCACCTCGATCGCGAGGCGCCGGGCGGCCTCTACACCTACCAGCCCGATCCGCGCACCGACGACTTCCCGCTCGCGCTGATCTCGCCCGCGCTCGCGACCCAGATCAGCTCGACGTTTGGTCAGCTGCGCTCCGCGCCGGCGTCGCTCGAGCTCTCGGTCAACGATGCGGCCTCGCGCCAGATCGCGACCGGCGATGCGATCCGCGTGTGGAACCTCCACGGCGAGGTCCACTGCATCGCGAAGGTCGCGAGCGAGATCCGCGACGGCGTCGTCGTGTTGCCGAAGGGCCTGTGGCGCAAGCACACGGCCAACGGCTTCACGGCGAATGCGCTGATCCCACCGGCGGTCGCCGACCTCGGTGGTCAGGCCGCGTTCAACGACGCGCGCGTGCAAGTGGCGAAGCGCTGATCGCGGCGAGCTCCACCCGTACCGAACGCGCGCGTATCCGAGATGCGCGACGCGCGCCAGGCGTCACGGTGGAGCGAATTGAGCCAGCCGTGCGACGGCGAGCCGTGATCGGCTCTCGACAAGAACGTGGTTGCGAAGTCTGATCGTGATCGTGTAACGAAGTAGACGATGGTGGAGTGTGGCGCGTTGGTTCTTGAGGTGAAGCGCCTCGCGCCTCGCGCCTCGCGCCTCGCGCCTCGCGCCTCGCGCCTCGCGCCTCGCGCCTCGTAGGCGAGTCGCGGCGGGAACGGCGAACCACGACCGATAAGTGGGCGAGCGCGATCACCGTTGCGCCAGTGATTCAATTGAGGGCGCCCACCTACAGTCGATCGAGCTACGTGCGTTCTTGTTGTTCGTGAATCAGCAGTCTAGACGTGGATGAAACGCGCGCCACCGTTTTCTTAGGAGGTGTTGTGAGACGAGACGTCGCCTTGATCGCGAATTGTATCGTGACTCTAGTGACCGTGGCTGCGTGCTTCAACGGCGACAGTGCGGCTCGCCCGGAGGAGATCTGCGCGACGGTGCGGGACCGACTGGTCGAACTGGAGCTTCCATCGAAGCTCCCGGACCGCGACCGGCGCGCCGACGTCATGCGACGAGCGCTCGGCAGCGAGTTCGTCGACCATTGCAGGCAATCGCTCAGTCAGGTGCAGACTGATTGTGTATTGGTAGCGTCCGACTCACGGGCCGCCCAGCGGTGCCTGGCCGATGCGTCCGCAACGACCACCGTCGCAAAGGGGGCTCAATGATGGCGCGAATGCTTCGAGCGGTGGTCATCGCCGTCGCGGTGCTGCAACTGCTCGGTGCTGAGCTTGCTTGGGCACAGCTCGCACCAACGGGACCGCATATCGCCGGACGCGCGTCCGACACCGGGCACAGCTCGGTGTCGGGTACCGGCGGCTATTCAACCGGCGTCTCGCTCGACTTGCCCCCGGCGCGCGGTGGCCTCCCGTTGCCTATCGCAGTCGTGCATGGACAACGTGGCGTTGGGGCGGCAGGCGTCGGATGGGATGTTCCGCTCTCGTTCGTGCGCAAGGACAGGACCACTGCGCATCGACGGCCATCGTTCAGGCCCGGCTTGGAGGTGACGGCACGCGAGCAAGTTACGCTCTCCTTGGCGGGGCGCTCCGTGCTGATGGTCAAGGACGGCGGCGTCTGGCGTGCGCGTCAGGACGCGCCCGATCTCCTCCTCTTCGAGCGTGCGGACAACACGTGGCAGGCATACGACGGGAATGGAAACGACTTTACGTTCGTCGCGCCGCAGGGGATCGGACCGGGTCTCTGGGTCCTGAGCAGTGCGCGATCGACGGTTCAACAGAATCGCGTCGATCTTCAGTATGAAGTTGCCGCCCTGATGGGAGCAGGTTGGCATGGGATCTCGCTCGATCTGGTCGCCGTTCGCTACAACACGCATCCGTCTGATCCGCAATGCACCAAAGACGAGATCATTCTGGCGTATGGACCGTCATCGCCCACCCCCATCTCGGTATCCCTCATCGAGGGACCACCGGTCGTTCGCGTACGGACGCTGGACTCGATCAACGTGCGGCAGCGCGCGTCATGCGGCGCCGCACCCGAGACGGTGCGGAGCTATCACTTTTCGTACCGTACAGATCCGGACACGAACCTGCCTCGGTTGGCGTCGGTCCAACTCGCGGGTCGCCAGTCGACGCCCGAGGCAGCAATGCGCCTTCCGCACGGTGAGTATGGGTACGACGCGGCGACGCGTGGTGGTGGCGATGGAACACCGCTTCGGTTGGAGTATGCGCGTGGCGTGGACATCAACCTCCCCACGGACCTCGCGGGTACACCACCGATCTCGAGCAGCTACCTGGACACCATCGTCACGTCGCCAGGTGGATCGACGACGTACGCGAGCTGGCAGAACCTGATCGACGTCACGGGTGATGGACGCGCAGATCTTGTGTACCGCAAGAACAACCAGCTCTGGGTTGCGATGAATCGTCCCGCGGGCGGGGGCTCCGCGTCGAGCCTCACTGCACAGGCGCCGCTGCAGCTGAGCGCACCGCCTTTCGTCGGCAAGCCGCTCTTTAGCAACTCCTCGTCGAGTACTCGCTACGACTACGAATGGACCAACGAGGAGAACGTTTGGCGGCAGACGATGGATATCAATGGTGACGGACGCCTCGACATCATTGACGCGACCGAGTCTCCGGGCTCGTGGTTCGTCTACCTCAACACGCCCGGAAACCCGGTGACGTGGCTCCGACGCGGCATCCGCGTTGCCGACGTACGTACGGCGCTCGAGGAGCATGGACATCTGTTCTCGACAGGGCACATTCCGCTCGCCCGGCGAACGAGCGGACGCGATACCATGGGAAGCGAGTGCGTCCGGTGGGATGGAACAGCATACCAACCATATCCGGAGGGTCTCGATCCGGGCGGCGTTTGTCGCGCGCAGGGGACGTTCGTCCCGCGTCAGTACGCCGATGGGGCGCAAGAGAAGACGTTTACCGAATGGGAGCTCCGCGACGTTAACGGCGATGGGTATCCCGAGGTCGTTTTCAACAGCGCTCCGGTACGCCACACCTATGCGCCGCCATCACTATTCTCCCAGTATTACCTCCACTACGTGCCGACGAGAGTCCTGCAACCTGCGAACGGGAATGACAATTCGATACTCGCTTTGTTCAATGTCGCAGGCGTGAGGTTCGACGACAGTCAGGTCTTCTCGGCGGCACTAGCCATCCGTCAGCAGACAGCATGTGGAGTCGCGAAATGGACTGACCACGAAAGCCCGGATGAACAAGTCATGTCATGTGGGCTTGAAGACGTGAACGGCGACGGGCTTGTCGACCGCATCGAAAGTAGGAAGGTCTGGCTTGGCATAGGTTCCTCTCTGACGGCGTCGGGTTTTACCTTCGAGCTTCCCGACCTGATTCGGCACGCGAACCCGAGAGACACGACGTGCGGAACCGGCGCCTCCGGCGGCCCCTACCATCCCACCCAGCGCACGGCTCTCCGAGACCTCACGGGCGACGGCCGCCCGGATTTCATCTCCCTACGAAGTACAGGTTGGGAGGTCTCGATCGGATCAGGTACTGGCTTTGGCCCGCCAGTGCCGATCGGAGCGCCGGTGGGGAGCAAGGGCTTCACGATCTCTCGGCTTCACGAGACCTGCATCGGCGGCTTCTCGGACACGATCAGCGGACTCTACGACGTCGATGGTGACGGAAAGCCCGAGATCGTTCACGTCCTGCACAACCCGGCGCGCCTCGAGGTCTATCACCTCGCTGGCAGCGAACCTGGCAATCCTCAAGCCGGACGCCTTAGCCGATTCAGCAACGGCCACGGCGCGGTCACGACGATCCGCTATCGGTCAGCGAAGCAGGACGCCAGCAGCAGTCATCAGGTGCCGTTCCCCGAGATCGTCGTGACCGCGATCGAGACTTCTGGAACCAACGGCTTCGGCGGAAGCCTGATGACCACCGGCTATGCGTACGGAGACGCCGAGCTCGCGTTCGATCCAGTCGCGGATGCGTTCACGATGATGGGCTACGGAAAAACCATCGAGGTTCGAGGAATCGGACCACGTGAGGGCCTCGCTGAGGTCGCGATCGTGACCGAGAACAACCGGCTGTTGCCGCACCAGGTCGGGATATCAGACGCTGAGAACTTCGAGCGCTACCAAAGGGTAGGACGCGTTCGTGATGTTCACGTTCTTGGATACAACGTTGCGCGTGATCCGTGGGCGGCGCTCGCATCGTTCCTTGTCCTTCCGCCCGACGCGCGACGAATTGGCGGGCAACGTGTGGAGTGGCGGTCTCAGTACACGCCGCTGGCGACGACTCCCTGTGCAAACCCGGTGGATTGCATCGACGTTCCATACCCCTACGACTGGTCGCGCTCGTTCGCCGCGAATATCGGGCACAGCCCTGGCTTCGCGCGTGGCTTTACCTATGCCCGTGTCCACGAGCAGTGGGAGGGAACTCACGCGCCACCATCGACGAGCAACCTGCAGACGCGTTCCGAGGTCACTACCGTCGACGATCATGGAAACGTTCTCTCCGCGAAGAACGAGAACGACCGCATTCGAAACGATGACGACGTTTGTATCGAGCTATCGTACGCGCAGCCGACGTCCACAAGCCGGATCCTCCACGCCCCGGCGACGCGTCGCCTTACCGACTGTGGTCCGCCGGATCGAGTGAGAACCCTAGGGACCGATCGATGGGAGTACGATGCGTTGCCCGTGGGCGGCGTGCATGCAGGTCGAACGACCGGCCACGTGTACGAGAGGCGTGCGACGGACACGGGCGAGCTGCTAGCCACCGTGCGCGAGTACGAGGCGAGCTACGACGTCATGGGGCACCCGGTCTTCATCGCGAGTGCGCGTGAGGACGGTGCGCTGCGCACGACCGAGCTCGCTTATGACGCGTTCGGGATGGCTGCCACCCGCGTGACCGTCGATGGCTCAGGTGTCGACCCGCTGGTGACGACCGTGGAGCGGGACCTCGTAACTCTGGAAAGCTTGAGCACGCAGGAGAGCGGGGGACCGAGGTGGTCTCGGACCCTGGACGGCTTCGGACGCGAGACTGCCACCGGCGTGCTCTCCACCGTCGGCGTTTATGGTGTGGTTAGCAAGACGAGCTATCTCGGTTTCGCGGGCGGTGATCCGCTGGGTCGGCGAATTCACCACCTTGCGCTGAATAACCCCACCTCGCTCGATGGCGTCGCGACCGCGCCGAACCAAGAAGAGACGGTGTATCTCGACGAGCTCGGCCGCACGCGGCGCAGCGAACAGAACCTCGGCGCGTCCTACGGCGGCGCAACGCTGATCACCTCCATGCTGGCCTATGATGGTCTCGGTCGCGTCAGTTTCAGCGCCGATCCGTTTCCGTCGACGCAGCCCGCGAACACGACGTATGGCACCTCATACCACTACAACTCGGACGCGACGATCCGATGTGCGGTCCGAGGTAACGGCCCGCAGCCACTGACCGAGACCTCGGATGCTGCGAGCGAGCGATTCCCCACGTGCGTCACGCGCGCGTTCGTCAACAACCAGCTACGAACCGCGGTCCAGCGGCCCGATGCTCTCTTGGCAGGTTCTCCTCAGGCAGGCGTCACCTCGGTGTCGTTCAGCAGCGCAATCGGCTGGATGCTGTCGGCGGAGACGACGCAGGGCACGACACGTCTCGAGCTCGATTCGCGATCGTATGATCGTTTCGGTCAGCTCACGGCGCTCTCGAGATACGAGCAGCCAGGTACGGCGAGTCTCCCGGTGCAATGGTCCTGGCGGTTCGACAATCGCGGCCAACAGATCTCCGTCGCCGAGCCCGCGACCGCGACCCGTACGTTTTCCTTCACGAACTTTGGTGAGCTCGCGGCCACTACGTGGACGGATTCGGGATCGGCGATGCTCGTCCAAGCGTCGTACGACGCGTTCTCTCGGATGACGGGCAGCGCCGACTTCACCAATGGTATCGCGGTCGCTGGAACCACGCACGAGTGGCGCTACGAGCAGGCAACGGGTCGTCTCGCCAGCACGCATTCCGCGCTGGGAGACATCGCGTTCAGGTACGACGGCCTCGGCAGACCGAACGCGCGCACGTTCACCAACCACCGCTCCGGGATGCAGTACGTCGAGGAGAGCTCATCGAATCTGCACGGCCAGCTCGAAACCCTCCAGTTCCGGCTTCCGGATAACGGCAATCTTCCGGAACTCTTTTCGTACGACTACGACAGCGCTGGCCGACTCAGGGCGATCACCGCCAAGGAGACCCTCAGTTATCCGGCTGTGGCCCTCTTCAAGGCGCCCTCGATCGATGTATTCGGGCGTGTTCTCAACGCCACCTATGGCAACAACACGACGTACAGCGCGATCCACCGCGACACCGGTCGTCGCCTCCCGACGGTGCAACAGGTGGAGGTCGCGTCTGGACCTCGGCGGTTCATCGAGTTCAGCGGCTTCGACCCCGTGGGGCGCGAACTCGGGCGAACGG
>JANOPP010000437.1:0-2014 GCA_031421915.1 Myxococcales bacterium
GCGCGAGTCGAGTTCAGCGTGCCCTGCCATCAGGTCGGTTCTCATTGGCCGCTGGCATTTGGCTCCCGCGAAGAAGTCAAGCGATGGATTGACTCAGAAGTGCTCGCATTTGTAACGGATTCCGGAAGGGATCATGAGAATCAGACTCCTCTTCCGGTTGTCACTCAGGCGGTGCGCCAATGACAGTGACTCGGTCGCCTGTGTCCTAACATCTGCACGTGCCAGCCGGAGTGCCAGAAGTTGCGGTGCGTGGGAGAATCTCCGGTGCGGGCACTCCGCACGTAGTGCTGGTGTTAGGTTGCCATCAGGAATCCGCGTGCGGATAGTCGATGTGTTTGTTGCGCGGGTCATTCTTGACGTCGCGCCAGCTCGTGCGCGTGATCTCAAAGCGCATAAAAGCGCTTCGCGTTCTGATGGTCACGAGTGCGACGAATCGTGACTTGCGGCAGCCTGCGACCTACGACGGTGACGACGCGTCGTCCAGTAGCCCCAAGTTCATGAGGCGGTACATCATCGCCTGATTGCTTACACCGAACTTGTCACACAACGCACGCAAAGACTCGTCGTCTCCTAAGTCTACGGCATGCATCTTTAGCTCGCGTCGTAACCACGGTGCAGGCATGAGCAAGGCGGCCGCGAACTGGTTTGCCTCGCGCTCCTCGACAACAGAGCCAGAGTTATTCGCCGAGCTTCGAAGCCGGAGCGTCGTACTACGATCGACGTATGTCCCGCCTTCGTGAAGCTCAAAGTGCCCAAGCTCATGGGCGATGGTAAACCGCTGTCGATTGGGCGGATGCGCGTAGTGCACCCCGATAACCGCGCCGCCTTCAGCACGCACCAACATGCCGGAGCAATCGTCGCCTAAATCGGCCAGCTGCAACGAAATACCCAGAAGTTTCGTGACGTTTGCCACGTCGACCGGGGGCTCATCGATTCCAAGCCGACTTAGAAGGGCGAAAGCTGCGCGCTCAGGGCTACTCATCACCGGCTCCGTTTCGTACTCGACTCAACCGTCGCGCTTTCCAACTTCGCGCGTGTCATTGAAAGCCAGGCTCGGGCTCGAGGAGACTCCAATACTGCTCGCTCAACGGCCGGCTCGAGAGTCATCTCAACGAGCGAACCTGATGCGGCCTCCATCTCGGCCGAATTGGGAAGCAGCGAAGATGGCTCGATACCCAACGCCGTTCCGATCGCCCAAATCACGTGCACGGGTGGGCGCTGCGTCCCCAGCTCGATGTTCGCGACGGAGCCTCTCGTGAGACCAATCCGTTTCGCGAGTCCCGACTGGCTTAGTCCCGCTGGCCGAACGCGGGCGCGGGCGGCGGCGACGTTTCGCCCTAAGATCTTATAGAGAGCGGGGTTATCCATCGGCGTTCTCACGAACAGTAATGTAGCACAGTTATCAACTTGTGCAATCAGGCTGAGCGCTCAGCACCACTAGACAGCGGTCCGTACAGTACCAGTTGACACAATGACTCTTGCTGCCGAGATTGTTGGCGTCAGCCCGAGCAGGTTCAACAGCCAAACAGAGGATGCCAACCATGGACGGCGAAGCCGCAGCCAACGAAGCAAAGGTCGCTGGGGATGTGAAGTCGGTGACCGTTACTGTGAACGGTGTACCGGTGACGATCGACAAGAAGACGACGGTTGGTGCCCTACTGCACGAGGCCGGATACGCGGCAGGTAGCCATTACCTCGTCCGTGTCGAGCACGATAGGGAAGTGAAGGAGTTCCGAGACGTGAGCGAGAAGCTCACGCTTCATACGGGTGAGGAGTTTCGCGCGTATTACAACGACTCCACCCCACTGTCATGATTCCGGCACATTGGCAGGCGATTGTCGATGGTCTCAAGGCGCGCGGTTGGCGTCTTGAGACCACGCGCCGCGTCGAAGGTCATGCATTCACTTTCGCGGTGTTCACAGGTATTTCTGCGTTCGGTACGAGTTTCCCGGATAAAATCATCCCGAAGTTGGCCCTCCCGCTTCCCGACGACCCGCAGATCCCTCCCCCAGGG
>JANOPP010000438.1:0-4590 GCA_031421915.1 Myxococcales bacterium
GATCGCGCTCAAGGTGATTCACCGCGAGCTCGCCGGCAACAAGGAGGTCGTGCAGCGGTTCTTCCAGGAGGCCCGCGCAGTCAACACGATCGGCAACGAGCACATCGTCGAGATTCATGACTTCGGGGTGACGCCCGACGGTGACCACTACTACATCATGGAGTATCTCGACGGGAAGACGCTCGCCGCTGTGCTGACCCAGGAGCGCGCGCTCGACATCATGCGTGCGCTCCACATCGGTGCGCAGATCGCGAGCGCCCTCGCCGCGGCGCACGCATCGGGCGTGATCCACCGCGATCTCAAGCCCGACAACATCATGTTGATGAACCGGCTCGGCGATCCGGACTTCGTCAAGGTGCTCGACTTCGGGCTCGCGAAGATGTTCGCCTCGTCGGGTGCTTCTGCGGTGCAGACCGCGATCGGTGTCTTGCTCGGGACGCCGCAGTACATGTCGCCCGAGGCGTGCGAGAGCAAGCGCAACATCGATCACCGCACGGACATCTACGCACTCGGTGTCCTGTTGTTCCAGATGATGTGCGGAGTCCTGCCCTTCGATGGCGAGACGATGGGGGAAGTACTCGTCAAGCAGGTCACGGCGCTGCCGCCGGCGCCGCGCGGACTCAACCCGGGGATCCCGCCGTCTGTCGAGCAGATCCTGCTGCGCTGTCTCGCCAAGCCGGTCGACGCAAGGTTCCCGACGATGGTCGCGCTCCGCGACGCGTTGCTCGACCCCGAGTCGTACCTGCGCGGCTCGCCACCGATCGCGCCCGCACGCAGTGTCTCGCCGGGCGAGGCGGTGATCGACGGCCGCCACGCACTCGCGGCCGCTGACGCACGGACACGAATGTTGCAGCCGGAGGGCCTGCCGCTGCCTGCGCCCGGTGAGGCGTACGGGGGGCAGGGCAAGAGCCGCCAGATGGCGGTGCCCGGGCTCGCGCAGTCGGTCGAGCCCAAGTTGAACACGATGCGGATCGACACGCCGCATGGCTACTCGTCGCGGCCGCCGCGGCGCGTGTGGCCGATCGTGCTCGTGGTCGGGTTGTTGCTCGGCCTCGGCGGTGGCGCGTTCGCGGTCGCCTATTTCGGTCGCGACGATGCGCCTGCGTCGGGCGGCTCCGCAGAGACGAGCAGCACCGAGACCGGGAGCGCGGCGGCAGGGAGTGGCGCCACCGATGCGGGGAGCGTGGTCGTCACGAGCATCGATGCGAGCACGGGTAGCGCGGTGGTGGTCATCGATGCGGGGAGCGCGGTCATCACGAGCATCGACGGGAGCACGGGCAGCGCCGCGTCGGTCAACGATGCGGGTAGCGCGGTCGTCACGAGCATCGATGCGAGCACGGGCAGCGCCGCGACGGTCATCGATGCGGACAGCGCGGCGGTGGTCGTCGATGCGGCCGCCGTCGCTGCGCCTGCGCCCGCCAAGCTCACGATCGATTCCAATCCGCGCGGTGCGACCGTGGTCTCGCCGGAGGGGGTCGCGCTTGGCAAGACGCCGCTCGCGCTCGACTGGCCGACCGCCGTCGCGCCGGTGACGTTCACGCTCAAGCTGCGGGGCTATCGCGACAAGGCCGCGGCGCTCACGGTCACCAGCAACACGATGACCCGCGTCGACCTCGAGCGGATCCCGCGGGCGACGAACCCGGGGCGCGGCAGCGGGTCGGCGAAGTCCGACGGCGACAGCCTCGAGCGCCCCGACTGACTCACAGCACCGGCGGCGTCGGACACCCGAACACGACGTCGATGTCGTCGACGACATGGGTCTTGAGTCGATCGCAGTACCCGCCGTACATCGTCATCTTCTTGGTCGCGCCGTCGTAGTCCCAGCCCGCAGCGTGGGTCGGATCGTGCGGCACGAGCTCGGTCTTGTCGTAGTAGACCCAGGTCTGCGCGAGATCTGCGGGCGCGGGATCGACCGTGTACTCGCACGACACGACCAGGTCGGCGATTGCCTGGAACGCCTGGTCGAGCTGCGCGGCGGTATCCGCCTGGTAGTACTTCGTCGTGCCGGGGAGCGGCATGCCGCCCTTGGTCGCGAACTTGTTGAGCTGCGCTGCGTCCGTGCCGCTGCCGAAGCCGACGATGAACGTCGGGATCCCGCGCGTCGCGTTGAGCTCGTGGATCATCGCCTCGGTTCCGAGGTCCCCGCCGGCGAGATCGCACGCGGACTGCGCGCCGTCGCTGACCAGCATCAGGTAGCTCTTGCGCGTTGGATCGGAGAGGGCCGGATCGAGTGCGGCCTGCTGGATGCCGGTGTCGATGTTGGTGACGCACGGAAACTTCGGGAAGTTGGCGTCGGTCTCGACGAGCGCCGCGGTCAGCATCGACTTGATCGGGCCGGCGTTGCTGTCGGCGACCGGGAACGCGATCGCATCCTGCGAGCAGGTAGCGCCTGTCGCGTCGGGGAACATCGTGAGGCCCCAGCGAACCTCGCTCGCGTAGTCGGTCAGCACGGTACCGAGCGAATCGACCGCGGCGCTCCACTTCGTGGTGGTCGTACCGGTGAGCACGCGATCCATCGAACACGAGCGGTCGAGGACGAACATGAGGTTCGGCGGGACATAGGTCAGGTCGAGGAACTGCCCGCCGCATCCGCCGATCGTGCAGGTGCCGCTGGTGCACTTCTTGCCCGCTCCGCAGTCGGCGTCGGTCGCACAGGTGCCGTCGTCGATGCAGGTCCCGTTCGTCGAGCAGGTCTGCTCGTCGGGGCAGCTCGTGTCGTCGGTGCAGGACCCGGCGTCCGGGCCGAGATCCGCCGTGGGACCGCCGCACGCGGCAGCCAGGAAGGCGAGGGACAGGAGCAAACCCGAGTGCGTCATGACCAAGACGACGAGCACGGAGCGTGCCCGGCTAACCCCGCAGAGGCACGGCTGGGGCCTCCGGGCGCAGAGCCGAAGCTGTCGGGGTCTGTCGTCCTCAGCGAGTGCTATGCTGGCGGCGATGGTTGTCGCCCTTGTCGCTGCGGTCGTGATCGCGGTCGTCACCGCGGTCCTCGCCGCGCGTGCTGCGGCCGCCGAGGCGAGCCGGCACGCCCGCAAGGTCGTTGCCGAGGCCCGCGGCGAGATCGCGGCGCAGGTCAAGGCGGCGGAGCTCGAGGCGGCTGCCCAGAAGCGCGTGCTCGAGACGGCCGCTCGCACCGAGGCGCTCGAGCAGCGCACCCGCGGCGACGACGAGCTCGCCGCGAAGGATGCCGCGCTCCAGAAGCGCGAGGACGAGCTGTCCCGCCGCGAGTCGAACCTCGCCGGCACGGAGGATGCGCTCGAGCAGCGCGAGGTCGCTCTCGATGCCGTGCAGAAGGACGTGCAGTCGCGTCGTGATCGCGCAACCGGCCTCGAGAACGACGCGAAGAAGCAGGCGCAGGGCGCGCGTACCGAGCTCGAGACGCGCGCGGGTGTTGCCGCGATCGAGCTGATCGACCAGATGAGCCGTGCGTGGCTCGACGACGCGCGCGCGCGGGCCGCAGCGGAAGTTCGTACGATCGATCAGACCGCCGCGGATCCGGCGCACGATCGCGAGGCAAAGCGCGTGATGGAGATCGCAGCGACTCGCTATCACCACCACTACATGACCGAGCGCGCGGTCAATAACCTGCGGATCGGACCCGACCTCGTCGGCATCCTCCTCGATAACGGCGGCGCGCTCCACCTCGCGATCCAGCAGGTCGCGGGCGTCCAGCTCCTCGTCAACGAGGATAAGGATGCGATCCGGCTCGACGGTCTCGACGGCGTCGGCAAGGAGTTTGTCCGGCGCGCGGTCAACCGGATGATCAAGAAGCCCGAGTCGATCGACGACGCGCGCAAGGACCCGGAGGGCTGGGCGAGCCGCGGGCGCGAGAACGTCAACCAGGAGATCCGCGCACTCGGCAAGCGCGCGTTCCAGATCCTCGGGATCCAGAAGCCGCATCCAGAGATCGTGGAGCTGGTCGGCGCGCTCAACTTCCGCACCAGCTACACGCAGAACCAGTGGTGGCACGCGGTCGAGTCGAGCTACCTCGCCGGCATGATGGCCGCGGAGCTCGGCCTCGACGAGAAGCTCGCGCGTCGCGCGACGCTGATGCACGACATCGGCAAGGCGCTGACGCACAAGATCGAGGGCAGCCACGCGGTGATCGGCGCGGACATCGCGCGCCGCCTCGGCGAGCCCGAGCTGGTCGCCAACGCGATCGGTGCGCACCACGCCGACGAGCCGTGCAACTCGGTCTACGCGTACCTGGTTGCCGCGTCCGATGCGATGAGCGGTGCGCGCCCCGGAGCGCGGCGCGAGCTGGCCGAGGGCTTCTCGATGAAGGTCGAAGATCTCGAGCGCATCGGCTCGTCGCGTCGCGGCGTCTCGCACGCCCACGCCGTGCACGGTGGCCGCGAGCTGCGCGTCTACGTTCGCGAGCGCGACGTCGATGACCTGACGACGGTGGAGATGTCGACGGAGATCGCGAGCCAGATCTCCGAAGAGATGACGTTCCCGGGGCAGATCAAGGTCACCGTGATCCGCGCGTTCGAAGCCGTCGCGACCGCGAACTGACGCGCGCGGCGGCACACCGTGCAGGTGGTGCTCACCTCGGATCACGTGTGCACCCATCGTTTCGGCCGTGACCGC
>JANOPP010000439.1:0-15088 GCA_031421915.1 Myxococcales bacterium
CAAGGCCGGCATCACCGAGGACCTGCTCGCCGACGTGTTTGCGGTCCATGCACCGACGACACGACCGGCGCGGCTGTCCGCGGATCGGCTCGCTGTCGTCGCGGGGCGCGGCGACCGGATCACGCCGCCGGATCAGGCCGAAACCCTCGCGGCGCACTGGGGCGTCCCGGTGCAGTGGTTCGACGGCGGTCACCTCGCTCAGGTCGGGCGTGGCGATGCACTGCGCGAGGTGCGGCGCCAGCTCGGCATGCTCGGACTCACGGGCCGCGAGTTCCGGTCGTGACCACCCAACGGTCGACCACATCTCCGGCGGTGCCAGTGATCGCGACGCGGCCCACCCTCGCGCAGGCGATCGAGGCAGGTCCGTTGCTCCTCGACGGTGCGATGGGCTCGCTGCTCTACGAGCGCGGCGTGCTCCACACCCGTAGCTACGACGAGCTCAACCTGTCGCAGCCAGAGTTGATCAAGACCGTGCACGCGGACTACGTCCACGCCGGTGCCGAGCTGATCGAGACCAACACGTTCGGCAGTAACCGCATCGCGCTCGCAAAGCACGGGCTCGCCGCGGAGGCCGCGACGCTCAACCGCGCCGCCGTCGAGCTCGCGCGCTCGGCCGCGGGCGACAAGGCGTACGTCGCCGGCGCCGTCGGTCCGACGGGCGTTCGGTTCGCCGTCGCGAGCGCCACCGAGCGCAAGACGGCGCGGTTCGCCCTCGCCGAGCAGATCGATACGCTCGTCCTCGCCGGTGCGGACGCGATCATGCTCGAGACGTTCGGCTCGATCCTCGAGATCGAGGTCGCGATCGAAGTCGCCAAGCAACGCGGTCCGCGCGTGCCGGTGATCGCGATGATGGTGTTCGACGCGCACGGCAACGCCGAGGGCGGACTGTCGCCGAGCGAGGTCGCGGATCGACTGATCGCTGCGGGTGCCGACGTGATCGGCGCGAACTGCGGCATCGGCCCGGCCGAGCTCTATCAGGTCACCGTCGGCATGGTCGGCCGCGGCAAGCCGGTCATTGCGCAGCCCAACGCAGGACTGCCCGCCTCCGTCGAAGGTCGGACACTCTACGTCGCGAACCCCGAGCATTTCGGCGTGTTCGCGCGCCGTATGTTGAAGAGCGGCGTGCGGCTGGTCGGCGGTTGCTGCGGCACCACACCCGATCACACACGCGCGATGCTCGGCGCCGTCCGGATGCTCCGCGGCGAGAACATCGACGAGCGTGCGGAGCGCGCGCCCGGTATCACCGGTGCCTCGCTCGCGAGCCACCGCACGCCCAAGCCGATCGCAGCGCCCAAGGTCCCGCTCGCCGAGCGCAGCCGCCTCGGCGCACGCCTCGCGAAGGGCGACTTCGTCGTCTCCGTCGAGCTGACCTCGCCGCCCGGCAGCGACCTGACCAAGACCAAGCAGCAGGTCGTCGAGCTGATCGCGGGCGGCGTCGACATCGTCAACATCGCCGATGGTCCGCGCGCCTCGGCGCGGATGGCGAATATCGCGGCGTGCACGCGGCTGTCCTCGGAGACCTCGGTCGAGACCATCCTCCACGTGTGCGCGCGTGACCGCAGCTTCCTCGGCCTCATCGCGCACCTGCTCGGCGCGCAGGCGCTCGGCCTCCGCAACCTCGTGATCATCACGGGCGATCCGCCGAAGATGGGCGACTACCCGTTCTCGACGCCGGTCTACGACGTCGACTCCGTGGGCCTCCTGCGGATCGCCGCGGGCCTCAACGCGGGCGTCGATCCGGCCGGCAAGGAGTGCGAGCCGACGTCGTTTCTGCTCGCGACCGGTGCCGAGCCGGCTGCACACGATCGGGATCGCGAGCTCCGCCGTCTCGAAGAGAAGAAGGCAGCCGGCGCCGAGCTCGTGATGACCCAGCCGGTCTACGACCCGCGCACGCTCGAGCGCTTTCTCGACGACTGCGCACCGCTCGGCCTGCCCGTGATGGTCGGCATCCTCCCGCTCGCGTCGCACCGCAACGCCGAGTTCCTCCACAACGAGGTCCCCGGCATGGCGATCCCCGCGGAGTATCGCGAGCGGATGGCCAAGGTCGGCGGTGGTCCCGCCGCGCGTGCCGAGGGGATCCGGATCGCGCAGGAGGCGCTCGCCGCCGTCAAGCAGCGCGTTGCCGGTGCCTACGTCATGCCGCCGTTCAACCGCGTCGACAGCGCGCTCGCGGTCCTCGAGGTCGCGCGCGATCGCATGAAGCCGCTCGCCCGGGATCCGTGACCGAGGCCGCGGCGGTGAGCAAGCTCGCGGACACCCTACCGGGCGAGCGCGTAGCGCACGCGCCGCTCACCCGCCCGACTCGGAGGCCGCACGGCGAACGGATCGACCACGACGAGCTCCGGGAACAGCTGGAAGTCGCGATCTCGCGAGAACAGCGTGTCCACTCCGTGTGCGATGCAGATCGCGGCGATCCGCGCGTCGTGAACGACCGCACCGCGCACGCGAGCTCGAAGCAGCGGCCCGAGCGTGCCCACGCTCGAGGTCGTCTCCGCGAGAAGCTTTACCGACGGCGATGCAAACCAGTCCACGAGCTGGGCCCACGCCTGTTGGGGCGTGCTCGCCCGCGCCCGGCAGATCTTCGGATCGGTCACGATGCGATAGAACTCGTAGACGCACGGCCATGGGATCGCCCATGGTTGCGAGCCTTCCGCGAGCCGCTTCATCAGCGCAAACGCGGCGACATGTTCTTCTACCCACGCCTGGTGCGCGTGGACGAGAATGTTCGTATCGACGGCGATCATCGTGACCTCCGACGCTCGCCAGCCCGATCCACGTAGGCTCGCCCCATCGCTCGCTCGACCTCGCCCTCGTACACGAGCTCGGTGATCTGGTTCGGCGTCAGGCTCGCGAACGGATGCGGCGGATTTCCCGGCTTCCACCGCGGTCCGACCGCAAGGTCGTCTCGCAGCCGATACGGCTTCACGGGCGCGGGCTTGTCGAGCACGATCCGGAGGCCTTCTTCGAGAAGTGCGCGCAACGGTCGACCGGTTGCCTTGGAGTGAGCTTTCGCGCGCTCGAACAGACCATCGGCGATGTCCACGGTCGTCTTCATGCAAGTAATATAGCCCATCGTCATGACTATGGGTGACCCGTATCTAACCGGGCGCCCGAAAGCCGAGCTTCAACGGCTCGCCGACAAACTCGGCCTCGCGATCCACGTCAGCCACTTCCCGCCGGCACCGGCAAGTGGAACAAGATCGAGCACCGCATGTTCTCCTTCATCTCGATCAACTGGCGCGGTCGCCCTCTCCGCACGTACGACACGATCATCAACCTGATCGGCAACACGACCAACCGCGGTGGCATGGGCGTCCGTGCGCGACTCGATCGTCGTCGGTATCCAACCGGCAGGAAGGTCTCGGTCAAGGAGTTCCGCGCTCTGAAGATCGAGCGAGACGAGTTCCACGGCGATTGGAACTACGTCATCAAGCCGCGCAAGGAGATGTCCCTTGAGCTGCGTGTCCCAGGTGAAGACCTCGGTCCCGCTGTTGAACAGCAGGCGATCGGCAGCCGATAGAGTTCGCTTCGCGATCACCTTCGACGTATTGCGTTCGAGATCGTCGTACGTCGTCGTCGTCGTCGTGAAGTCCGTTCGCGATCCCTGGTGCGTCCTGCACCTCCCGCATGAATCAGTGGCGACGAACGAGCTCACCGCGAAAGATCGAGACGAACCCACAGGTGCTTGATGTCGCCGGAAGATTGGCAGCATGTCCGCGAGGTCCATCTGCGCGAACGACTGCGGTAGGCTGCGCAGGATGAGCCTGACCCTCGACGAGGCCCGCGCGCTCCACGCGGAGGTTCACGTGCTCGATCTGCACGCGGACACGGCGAAGCTGATGGACAAGCTCGGCTACGACCTCGCGGCGCGCCACGAGCGACCGATGCCCAAGGCGATCAACGTGTTCGGTCACGTCGATCTGCCGCGGATGCGGGACGGCGGGATGGCCGGTCAGTTCTTCAGCTTCTGGACCACGCCGTATCCCGAGCGCGGTTGCGCGAAGGCGGTGACCAAGCAGCTCGACGCGCTCGATGCTGCGATGAAGAAGAATCCCGAGCAGCTCATGTGGACGCGCACGGGCGCCGAGGTCCGCGCCGCAAAGGCCGCCGGCAAGATCGCCGCGCTCGGCGGGATCGAGGGCGGCCAGGCGCTCGAGGGGGACCTCGAGACGATCGAGGCGTTCTCGCGTCGCGGCGTGCGCTACCTCGGCCTGCTCCACTTCTCGCAGAATGCGATCGGCCGGCCCGCGAAGGGCAAGGGCTCCGACGGCAACGAGGGCCTGACCGCGTTTGGTCGCGAGGTCGTGCGCGAGTGCGAGCGCACCGGCGTGATCGTCGATCTCGCGCACATCAACCGCAAGGGCTACTTCGACGCGCTCGAGCTCGCCACCGTGCCGCCGATGGTCTCGCACACGGGCGTGCTCGGCGTGCACGAGCACTGGCGCAACATCGACGACGAGCAGATCCGGAAGCTTGCCGACAAGGGTGGCTGCATCGGGATCATCTTCGCGCGCAAGTACCTCGGCTCGGCGTCGATCGAGGCGGTCGTCGATCACCTCCTCCACGTGATCGATGTCGCGGGCGATGACGTCCCCGCGCTCGGCTCGGACTTCGACGGCTTCGTCGTCCCGCCCGAGGGGCTCGAGGATATCTCGACGATGCCGAACCTCACGGTCGCGCTGTCGCGGCGCGGCGTGCCTCCTCGCGTGCTTGAGAAGATCCTCGGTGGCAACGTGCTGCGCGTGCTCGATGCGGTGCCGTCGTGGGGTAGGCTCACGCCGCCGTGAAGCACCTCTCGCTCGCCCTGATCGCTTTGCTCGCCGCGTGCCCCAAGGGCAACGACAAGAAGCCGACGGATCCGACTCCGATCAAGAAGGACGCCGACAGTCACACGCTATCCCCGCGCCCTGATCTTGCGCTGTTGCTCCCGCCCCAGCGCCCGCTGCAGCCACTACCGAACTCGCTGCCGCCCCCACGCGCGGTGCCGAACGTCGAGCGCACGGGGGTGAACATCGCGTTCGGAGAGCTCCTGTTTCACGACGCGCGGTTGTCGACAACCGGCAAGCACTCGTGCGCGACCTGCCACGACCCCGCGAACGGCTTCTCGGGATCGGTGCAGGCTACTGCCGCCGGCTCGCTGAACCTGCGCCGCACGCCGACGCTTCTCAACCTCATGTGGACCGAGACGTACGGCTGGGATGGGCGCTATCCCGTGCTCGTCGATATGCTCGACGCGCACATCAAAGGCCAGCTTGGACAGCCGATGGAGACCGGCATCACTGCCGTCGCAGAGCTTCCGCAGTACAAGGCTCACATCGCACACGCGGGTGGTACCCCGCACTCGGCAGCGATCAACGCGCTCGCCGCATACTCGGTCATGCAGTTCGAGGGCGACGCCCCGTGGGACGAGCTCGAGAAGACCGCAACCCAGCCCAAGCCGGGCATGGCGCCGGATCCGATCGTCGCCGGCTACCTCGTGTTCGCCGGCAAGGGGCAGTGCGCCGTGTGTCACCCGCCGCCGCTGTACACCGATGGCCGGTTCTACAAGGTCGTCGCAGACACCAAGGATCCGGGGCGCGGTCTCGTCGACAAGGATCAGACCGGCGCATTCCGTACGCCGACCTTGCGCGGTGTGGCGCTGCGCGGTCCGCTGTTCCACAACGGCTCGGCAAAGACGCTGAAGGACGCGATCGCGTACTACGCGACCGTGCGCACCCTGCCCGGCCTCGATCCGGTGCTCGCCAAGATTTCACTGACACCGGCGGATCAGGCCAACCTCGGAGCCTTCATCACCGCACTGTCGAAGCAGCGACCTGCGCCGTCGCCGATAACGTTGCCGTGATGGCGGCGCGCGGTCCCCGCACCTGGCGCGAGCGGATGACGCGCAGCGAGCTCGAGGTGGCCGTCGGCGGTGTCCAGCTGCGCGCGATGCACGGCGCGGTGCGGATCGCGGCACGCGTGAAGCCGATGGTGACGCCGGACGGCATCTCGTACCTCGTCCGCCAGGCTCGCAAGGGTCTGCCACTCGCGTGCGTCCACGGCTTCGGTGGCGACAAGGAAACCTGGCTCCTGATGAGCGCGCTCGTGCCGTACGCGCGCGGCACCGTGATGATCGATCTGCCGGGGCACGGGGTATCGGCCGACGTTCCCGAGCAGGAGGCCAGCATCCGACATCACGCGGAAGCCACGCTGCGCGCGCTCGACCACGCGGGCATCGATCGCGTGATCATGTGCGGCAACTCGATGGGTGGTGGCGTCGCGCTCCGGCTCGCGGTGTCGTATCCGGATCGCGTCGCGGGCCTCGTGCTCGTCGCCTCGATCGGACGCGACATCCACGACGGTGGCGCCAGGGCGTGGGTCGACGGCGAAAACCCGCTGATTCCGCGGGAGGAGGACGTCGACAAGTTCATGGAGATCGTCCTCGAGCGGCCGCCGCCCGTCGGTCGAGCCGTGATCCGCCACGTGATCACCGAGCGCGCGCGCCGCGCCGATTCGCTACACAAGCTGTTTCGCGGGTTCGTGCTCCAGGACGGCGAGGCCGGCGTGCCGCGCGACCTGTCGACGATCGCGTGTCGCGCGCTCGTGCTCCACGGCGAACAGGATCGGGTCATCTCGAAGCGAACCGCCGAGGACCTCGTCCTTGCGCTGCCCCGTGGCGAGTTGATCGTGATGCGCGGCGTCGGGCACGCACCACAGCTCGAGGCGCCGCGTCACACGGCCCGCATCGTCGAAGCCTTTGCACGGCGCGTCGATCGGGACTAGGGTGCGCCCATGTGGTGGCGCCGCCTCCGCTACCTGCTCCTCCTCGCTGCACTGTGCTCGATCGCGACGTGCCCCTCGGCAAAGCGCGCGTGCACGGCGAACACGCGCGCGCAGGAGGCCGAGGATCTGCTGAGCTACCTCTCGGACCGCGTCACCCACGCCTACGCGTCGACTGGCACGTTGCCCCAGGCGCCGGCCGGCCCCTCGCCGGTCACGTCGTGCTGCGAACAGGGGGGCACGTGCTCCGCCGATGAGGCCCTGTGGGCCACCCCCGCGTGGCGCGAGCTGGGGTTCTCGATCGACGACGAGCATCGCTACACCTACTCGTACGTCCCCGACCCGAGCGGCGCATCGGCCACGCTGCGCGCTGTCGGTGATCTGGACTGCGACGACCAGCGCTCGCTCTACGAAGTCAAGCTCACCGTCGTCGGAGGCAAGGTTACCCGCGCCTGGACGCGCAAGGATCCGTACGAGTGATTTGACGGGCGCGGCAGCGCGCGAGACGCTGTCGTCATGCGCAGTCTCCTGCTCGCGACACTGCTCCTCGCCGCCTGTGGCAAGGGCGACAAGCCGCCCGCACCGTCGTCGGGCTCGCCCAACGCGAAGCCCGAGACCGGACCGCCCGCGGGCCAACCGAGCGAGGCGCAGCGGATGTTCGCGACCGTCTGCGCGACGTGCCATGGCGCTGACGGCTCCGGCAACGGCCCCGCCGCCGATTCCCTGACGCCCAAGCCGCGCAACTACACCGACATGGAGTGGCAGGCGAGCGTCACCGACGCGGACCTCAAGAAGATCATCCTCGAGGGCGGCCAGGCCGTCGGCAAGAGTCCGATGATGCCCGCGCAGTCCCAGCTCCGAGACAAGCCCGACGTGGTCAACGAGCTCGTGATGATCATCCGAGGATTCGCGCGGAAGCAGTGATGCTCGCGACGTCACTCGACGGTCAGTGGGCAATCGTCCGTCGCGGTCGCGGCGTCGAGGTGTTCGAGCACGCGAAGGCCCCATCGGTCGGGCGCATCGAGCTCGACGAGGACGATGTCGACCTCGCGTTCGTCGGTCCGCCGACCGTCCTCGCAGCCGTGACGCGCGGAGCGACCCGGTCGAACGTCCGTCTCTTCATCCCGCCGTACGTGGAGCCGGTCGCGCAGCTCGACCTCGAGCGGCCGATGAAGCTCGCCGCGATCACCGGCCCGCGCCTCATTCTCGTCTCGGCCGACGGCAAGACCGTGCAGATCCTGCGAGTCGCGCAGCGCGCGCTCGCGTCGAGCACGATCGATGTCGGCAGCGCCGTCGAGTTCACGGTCGGGCTCGAGCGCAACCAGGTCCTGTTCGGTTTGCTTCGCAAGCTCGAGGTGTGGGACGCGATCTCCGCGAGGCCCCTGCTCCGCCTCCAGCTCCAGCTCCCTCCCCCTCCTCGCACGATCGGCGCCGCGCACGGACACCTCTGGGTGACGAGGCCCGGGAGCGACGAGGTGTTCATCTACCGACTCTCCGACGGCCGACCGTTCCGTCACCACGTCGGCTCGCCTGTCGAGGAGGTCATCGCTCACCCGGGCTCGCCGCTGATCGTCATGATCACGAAGCGCGGCCTCGTGCGGCTGCACTGCTTCGCGCACTCGCTCTCGATGGTCGACGCGCCGTGGACGCCGGGCATGCCGCTCGCGCAGCTCGTTACCGGCGAGCAGGTCGGGCTGATCGGGATGGGCGACACCGACGAGGAGCCGTGGCTCGTCCCGATCGGTGGCACCTCGACGATCACCATGACGAGCGAGACCGCCGATCCGCCCGCGGTGATCGCCGCGAAGGCAGAGAAGCTCCGTACACAGCGCGCACAGGCCACGGCCGAGGCGGTCGCACTGGCGGGAGGCGTCGAACCGCCCTCTGCGCCCACACGCCCCGCACCCACCGCCGCTGCCACGCCGCCCGTGGCCACGCAGGTTCCGATCACGGCGCCACCGTCCATGCTGCCGCCAGTCCCGCCGCCGGGTCCCGCCAGTCGCACGCTTCATCCGCCGCCGATCTGGCGCGATCCTCTGCGCGCGTTCGGCCTCGGTCTCGCGCGTGGGATCGACAGCGAGGTTCCGCTGGTCGATCCGGATAGCGAGCTGTCCGAGCTCGCGCACCGGCTCGCCCTACCACCTCCCGCTCGCCGCGCTCTCATCGCGCTCTATGCGAGCTATCTCGTCGGCGAACCCGCGTTGCCGATCGCGCGCCTGGCCGGCGTGGTCGGCGACTGGATCGAGTCCCTCGGTCAAGGCGACCTTCATGCGCTCGCGATGTTGCGACGCAAGGACGGCAAGGTTGCCCTGCGTGCGACCGTCACCGACCACCTCGACGGTGTACCGCCGCGCGCGATCCGGATCGTCGGGGAGGGCTCTCCCCGGCCACGGCCCGGCATCGTCCGCCTCGTCCGCGACCGGACGTCGGACGCGGAGCTCGAGAAGACGCTCGCAGCCGAGCTCGGCCAGATCGCGGTGATCGAGGGAGCTGCCGCGCGTGGCGTCCTCGAGGCCCGGCTCCTCGGCACGACTGCGGTCGCGCTGCAGGCGCCGGCGGAGCATCCGCGTCCCTGGCCGCGCGACGCGGGCCTCGTGATCATCGCGGACGATGGCGCCCCAGCGTGGGTCGCCGCGCTCCCTGCTACAGCTTCATGATCGACGCCGACTTGCTCGACGCCTTCTCGAAGTCGGCCTTGGCCGAGCTCGCCGCGTCGAGCGAGCGGTAGTTGCCCATGCGCACGCGGTAGAACGTGCCCTTGCCCTCGACCTCGGCCTGCGTGATCTGCGCCGAGTAGCCCTGCGCCTTGACCGTGTCGAGGAACGCCTCGGCCTCGGTACGATCCTGGAACGACGAGAGCTGGAGCGTGAAGCGCTGCTTGGGCTCCTCGGGCTTGGTCACCGGCTTCGCGTCGACCTTGGCCTCGACGCCCGGCTCGCCGTCGTTGGTCACCGGCTTGGTGACCGGCTTGGACTCCGGCTTCATGTCGGGCTTGGTGACCGGCTTGGACTCGGGCTTGGTCTCCGCCTTGGTCTCCGCCTTGGTCTCGACCTTTGCGTCGGCCTTGGTCTCCGGCTTCGCGTCGACCTTCTTCGCGTCGGTCTTGGAGTCGGCCTTCGCCTCGGTCTTCGCTTCGGCCTTCGCGTCGACCTTCTTCGCGTCGGGCTTCGTGCGCGCCTTCTCGAGCTGATCGATCGTCTTGTCGACGTCGGTCGGCGAATCCTTGCCGGTCAGCGTCCCGCGAAACGCGAGGCCGCCGCTGCCCTCGAGGCGATCGAGCGCGGCGAGTGGGTCGGTCGCGGAGGTCGTACGCGCGCGATCGATGTGACCGCGGGCCTCGACGCGGCGCCCGACCAGGACGCCGAGGACGAACACGACGCCGACGATCATCGCTCCACCGAAGAACAGGTAGAAGATCTGACGACCGTCGAGGCTGACCTCGACCTTGTCCTTGTAGATCTCGGGCTCTCGGCTGGGCATGACCACAGCGTCGAGAAACCCGGCGATCGGGGCAAGAAAACGGCGGTCGCTACTCGAGGATGTTGATCTGAAGCGTCTGGGGCTCGACGCGGAACACCTTGCCCCGGGTCGACGGCTGGCTCGACGACGTCGACAGGAAGTCCCCCTCGTCGATGACCCAGATGCTCTGGGTCGGCCCGCGCACGACCTTGACGGGGTACGCCGACTGGAGCGGCAGCGTCAGCGGGACGAACCCGCCGGTCTGCCGCCACGACAGCTGATATCCCGGGAACACGACGGGAACCTTGGGCAGCGTGCCCAGGCGATCGCGGATACAGCGGGCGTCGCCGGGATACGTCGGGTCGACGATCGTCATGTTCAGCCCGCGGTTCCTGAAGCTGATCGCGGGCGCCTGGCGCTTGGCGGTGACCGTCGCGGGGGAGCCCTCGACGCACTGATCGTTGGCGTACATCGGCTGGACCTCGGTGTGCTCGACCGTGGTCGAGCACGGGTTCGGGCCAAACGTGCCGTCGGGCCGGCGGCCCGTGCGTGGATCCGCGGTCGGGTCGCACGGAGGCGGGTTGAGCCCGACCCGCCCGACCTCGAACGGATGGCCCGCCAAGTTCTTGATGCACTTGTCAGTGCTGGTCTCGCGGATCGTCGAGTGGACGTAGCCGCTTCGCGTGCCGACCACGGTGAATGCCTCACCGGCGCGAAGCTCGTAGCGCTGCGGCGCATTCACGCATGCCTGCGGCGGCGTCACCCCTTCCATGCAGTAGCCCTCGGTCGAACCCGTAGTGAGCTGGCAGACGCGTCCTGTCGTGCACGTGCGATCCGTCGTGCTGCAGGTCTCGAGGCAGCGCTTGCCGGTCTGGCCGGGACCAACAAGCTGTGCGCGCTCCGTATCGACGCGGCACGCCCAGGTCCGGGTGTCCTCGGTGGTATCCATGAACGGCTGCGTGGAAGTCGCGAGCCGGGTCGCCGTATCCGCGAGCGTCTTGCACTGCGCATCGTCGGTGCAACCATCGAGCGGCGTCGACCGCAGCACGCTCTTGCGCGGCAGCAGGCGAATCTCGCCACTGGCCGCACGGCCGACGGTGTAGCGCCGCTGAGACGTCAGGAAGTCCTTGCACGCATCCTGGAGGCGCTCCGCCTCGTCCTCGAGCATGCACGCACCGAGGCCCGCGACCGCGCTGTTCGGATGTACGAAGCACGAGTAGCCGAGGGGACACTCCGCATCGCCGAGCGTTGGATCGCAGCCACGGAGCTGCACGACGTCGAACTGCTCGACGCCGGCGTCGCAGAACGGGGCCGCTTGATCGACGATCCGGAAGCCGTTGCCGTCGACGAACATCTGGCTGACCCGCACCGGCGGGCCATCGACATCGGAGTCCGCCTTGTCGAGGGACAGCGAGCCCTCCCACGTCATCGTCCAGGTCTCGTCGCGTAGCCCGTGAAGATCCGGGTACGTCAGATCGCGAACGTCATCCGCCGCGGCGAACGCGAGCTCGGAGACGGGCTTGGTCGAGTCATTGCCCTCGCACAGCACCTGACGGATGAACGGGAGCACGCCGACCTTCTCGGCGGCGACCGTGCCTACCGGGACGCTGCGCGTCGGGGCCGCGGTCGCGCGGGGCCCGCCGAAGTTGCCGCCCTGCGCATCGGGATCTGGACCGTTGGTGTCACAGATCCGCGTGGGCGTGCCCTCGATCTCGACGAACGCGCGGAGGTCGCGTACCGGCGTCGCATCGCGAAGCTGATGCGCGATCGCGAGCGGGAGAGAGACCTCGAGCGGTGCGCCCGCGTTCTCGAAGTCAGGATGGTCGTCATCGTCGACGTTGAGCACGTAGGTGCGGCCGTTCGACGCCGTGATGATGCCGAAGTAGCCGATGAACTTGCCGGGGCCCGACGTCCGATCGTTCGGGTACTCGGGCGAGCGGAAGATCTCGATCGACATCGGAATCGCGTCGTCGCGCAGCGTCGGCTCCGCGATCTCGATGCCGGGGCCGCGCGCACCGGGACGACGCTGCGTGCCGGGCGTGTTGATGGGGAGGCAGGACAGCTCGGCGACGTTGCGGCTGTCGTCGAGCAAGCGTGGGTCGACCTGCGTGTCGCACTCGCGTGCGCCATCGAGCTCGACAACGCGGATCGTGTCGTCCGTCGTGATCGCGTAGGCGAAGTTGAACTTGTTGGCCGACAGCTCGTCATTGAGCATGCCGTTCGCCCCCCCCATGCCGATCTGCGGCGCGATCGCGACGCTGGTGACGCCGAGCAGCGCGGGTGGAGCGACCGTGGTCTCGAGCGGAATCGGGCGGAGTGACTCGGGGAGCGAGGTCACCTCGTCGAGCTCGACGAGCGTGAGCGACGGCGAGTTGTCGGCACCGATCAGGAGTCGGCGCGCGATCGGAGCTGCGAGCAGGTCCTCTTCGAGATCGAGCGCGACGGGACGAACGCCCGTCGTGATCGCGCCGCCGCCGTCGCACTCGGCAGGGCATGTCACCGACGGGATCTCGGCAGCCGTGAGCAGCGTCGCGACGCCGGCGACATCGTAGCGAATGCCGCCGACGATCGTACCGGTTGACGAATCGATCGCGGCGACGAGGTGGCAGCTCGGATACGCGACGTAGACGGTGCCGGTCGGCTGGTTTGCCGAGCAGGTCGCACCGATCACGTCGGTCGGGGGCTCGGCGACCATGGCCGCGGGCTTCGCACGCAGCACCTCGCCGTTCGCGTTCTTGACCGGGATGCGGATCACGCGGATGGCCGGGTCCTGATCGACGGCACTGCCGATGTCGAGGCCCGAGAGGTCGCACGAGCCCGCATTCGCGATCACTTCCCAGCAGCCGAGCTTGTCGGGTGCAATGGCGATCGGGTCTTCGCCGACACTGATGCCGTTCTTGCCGGGCGTCAGCGGATCGGAGTCGAGCATATCGACGTCGCCACCGGTGAACTGGGTGGCGGTCTTGGTCGGGAACCGCGCGACGGCGACGGTGCCCGGAGCGCTCTGCAGAATGAACGCGTAGTACGCGGACGACGGGATCGGAGCCCCGCCCTGATCGGTCAGGTCTTCCTGGCCCGCTGGAACCGGCGGCACGGTCGTCGGACAGTCGTCCTGGGTACCAGGGATGTTGTCGATGCCGTCGGGATCGGGGCAGATCCGCGTACCTGACCGGAAGTCGCACGCGGTCAGCGGCTGCGCGGTGGTGACGACATCCTGGTCGGGCGTCGCGGTTCCACCGTTGGTGACGCGGAGCCCGCCGTAACAACCGAACGCGACATCGACCGGGCGGTCGAGGTTGAGCTGGCTCGGCGGCGTGGTCGTGGGGTCACTGCACGACACGGCGGCGATCGATGCGAGCGCGAAGACCGCGCGAATCCGGCGGCTCACGGCACCCTCGCCTTCCCGATCTTCAGCACGACACGATTGCGGCGCGACGAGGTCGGCGACGTGTCGATGACCGCGATCGTGTCCTCGAGAAAGTTCGTCACGAAGACCTTGGAGCGGCTCGCGGCGGCGGCCACCGAGTAGGGGCCACGACCGACGAGGACGATGTCCTCGAGCTCGACATGTCCTCGCGGGTCGACGATGTAGAGCAGGCCGTCCTGGAAGCAGGTCACATACGCGCGCTCCGCATCGCCGGTGCCCGACACGGCCACGGTCGATGCCTGCCGACAGATGTCGGTCGCACCGATCGCCTTGTTCTGCGGATAACCGCCCGCGTTCGGCGACGTGTCGTAGATCTGCACGCTGGGGGGCCGCCTGTTGATGAGATAGAGACGACCACCGTCCGGCGAGAACGACATGCCGCGCGTGTCGTTGGACTGACCGGTGTGGAACCCGACGTCGTCGAGGAAGAACCACGCACCGGGAAGGAGGTACGGCGGCGCCGCGTTGACGGGCCGTCCGACCGTGAACGTCTGGATCCGATCCTCGCTGCGGCTACCGACGTAGACGATGCCGCCGCTCGCGCGCGGGAGGCCGACGACGCCGGTCGCACCGCGCAGACCGCTCGAAGGATCCGCGGCGAAGATGCCGGTCAGCACATCGGCGATCTGCACGGTGCCGGTCTTCGGCGAGTCGATCAGCGTGACCGCGCCGGTCGTCAGGTGCGTGACGACGGCAAATTCACCAGCGCTGTCGGCGTACACGCCGAACGGCTCCTCGGGGATGCCCGAGAGGTCCACGTTGTTCTGGACGTACGAGAGGCGGTGCGCGTCGTCGCACAGTGCGTTGGGATCGCCACTCGCATTGCACACCAGCCGCGAGCCATCCCAATCCACCCATCCGATCGAGGGATCGCCGCGCGTCGGGATCACGAGCCGCAGCAGGTTCGAACCGAGATCCTGCACCGCGATCTCGGTCGCGAAGTTACCGATGCGCACCCCGGCGCCCTGGTTGATGAACTGAGCTTCGTCGCAGATCAGGGTCTCGACATGATCGGGGTCCTGCTCGCAGTCGCTCGGGATCTCGTTGTTCGCGATCCAGCGCGCGACGACACCGTCGATCGTGTCGAGCGACAGCACCGAGATCGCGCCGGAGTCGTAGCGGAGCTCGGAGTTGGCGTTGGCGACGAACGCCACCCCCTGCGACTCGGCGACGACGATGCCGGTCGGAAAAAAGAACTCGTTGTCGGGCGGTCGAACCTGGTCGGCATCTGCCGTGCAGGCGGTGAGCAACCCGCAGAGTGCGACCGTCCTCATACGCATGGGAAGCCGCTTCGACCGTACCGGGGCTAACAGGGTTGCCTGCATGATGTTTCTCACAGCTCTGGTCACTTCTGAGCCTCGGCGAGGGCGGCCCGCGCGGCCGCCACACGAGCGATCGGCACCCGGAACGGGGAACACGAGACGTAGTCGAACCCAGCCCGGT